>JBCCGX010001283.1:0-2881 GCA_039029035.1 Acidobacteriota bacterium
AGGGCCAGGCAGCCGCGCTCGGAGATGGCGAAGCGTTTGCGGCTCTGCTCGGGCGGAATGGCCTCCAGGGTGCAGGTGCCACCCTCGGCGACTCGGATCATGCGGCTGATGACATCGATCGAGACCAGGCGTCGCCCTTGCGGAACGAGCAGCGGGAAGACTGCGACCCCAGAGACCTCGCTCAGGCGCCGACGCTTGAGCGCCGCTTCGAGCACCAGCTTGGCCAGGTGGGCGCGATCCGGCTCGGCCAGGGTGTCGGCCTTGCCGGCGGCGGCGATCATCGAGAGGACCGAGGCGTCGACCAGGCTTTCGATGTAGGCATTGAGGCGTTCCCGGAGGGCGGCGCTAGTGGTTCCGGCGGCATGGCCGGTGGCGGAATCCCGGCTGCGGATCGCTGGCGACATTTCGATTGCGGCCTCGAAAGCCGGGTAACCGGGCACGGTGGCGTGGGTGGCGATGATGCCGTGGCGCAGCAGCCACAGGCGCGGCGAGCTGCCGCGCTTGGGGATGGCGAGGAGGGTCGGAAGCGGTGGGCCAGGCTCATAGGCCTTGCCTGGCCGGGCATCGGCGGGCTTGATCTGGCACCGCTTCTGGATCAAGGCGTGGCGAAAAGTGCGTCCGATCCGCAGGCCCCCAACGCTGATCGGCACGCTGGCGAACCGACCGGTACGGCGCAGCCATTTCGAGGCACGCTCGGTGTCGAGCTCGAGGCCTTCGATGACCAGCTCGAGATCCAACGGATCAGAGGCGGGGCCGCTCGGCTGGACGACCCGCAGATCACCGTCGGCACCGAGCTCGACCCGCAGGCCCCCGGCGCCGCCGATCGTCAGCACCAGCGAGCGAAACGACGAGCAGGCGATCGCCGACAGTACAAAGGCGTCGCGTTCTTCGAGCTCGACCATGGCGGCATGGCGCTCGGCGGCTTCGAGACGTCGGTCGAGCAGGCTGGCAAAGGCCGCGACCGTCGCGCGATCCAGCCGCGCACCACGCGCCATCAGAGCCAGGTGCCGCGGCTCGATGTCGATCTCGACCGATTGGGCGCCGGCTCCGATCGCCAGTCGAACCATCTCGGTCGGCAACTGCCAGGTGCCCTGGAGCTGTGACCAGGCGAGCTTTTTGAGCGCCGCCTCAAAATCGATGCGCAGCAGGTCTGCTGTGGCCTCTGCCGAATCGGCCGGTGCCGAATCGGACGGTGCCGACGCAAACGGTGCCGACGCAGACGGTGCCGGGCTCATGGCAGGTCTCCAGGCGGAACGGTTTCGGTTTCCACCGCCTCTGACTGTACTGCCCCAGACGATACTGCCTCAGGCTGTACGGCCTCGGAATGTACTGCCTCGGAGACCGCCGACTCGGCGAAGGCGGCGAGGATCTTCGCGCGCTCGCGGTCGCTCATGTCGAGGCGATGCAGCAGTACGTCGAGGGTGGTGAAGGCGGCGGCGTCGAGCTGCTGTGGCAGGAGTCGCCGGGCCGGGGCGAACTCGAGCTGATCCATGTCGAGCAGCATCAGGCGTCGACCCAGGCGAAGATCCTCCAGAGCGACCTCGGTCCAGGGCTCCGGCAGGCCCGAGACCTCGCGCACGCGCCAGGGGGCATGCAGGGCCTCCAGCCTCTCGTTGATCCTTGAGCACAAGCGGGTCTCGAGACTCTGTTGCAAGAGACCCGACCAGCGGTCGAGATCGATCGCCCCCAGGGCCACACTCGTCACCCGCCCTTCGGGTGCGGCGGCATCGATGACCGGGATGCCCCGGGCCGCCGCCTTGCGCGCCAAGTCCGAGCCTTTGCCCGAGCGGAACAGTCGATTCTGGGCGCCGAGGCGTCGGGCTCGATCAAGCGAAATGGCGGAGGCGGTCTCGAGCAGCGGCACGAAGCGGCCATGAAACATGGCTGGTAGACCGGCGAACGCCTCCGGGTGGCGCAGAGCGCCACCGAGGAGGGCGGCCAGATTCTCGTCCGGCCCGAGCTCCACCTGGGGACCGACGCGGCGGCGGGCCAACCAAGCGGTGGTGCCGAGGCCCAGGATGAGGAGCGCTGCGAGACCGAAGGTGCGAGCTTGCTGGCCCGGGGCGTCGAGGCTCGCGGCGACGCGATGGGGTATCGAGACACCGACCGACGGGTCCGCTGACGATTCTGGCGGGTGGGCTAGCGGATGGTGGATCTCGGGGTCGCCGGTGATGCTGGCGTCGGCGACGGACCACCGGCCGTCCGCATCGAGGTACTCGACCCAGGCATGCAGACCGGTTGCCACGGTGCCACCGAGGCCGACGTAGCCCAGGACCAATCGCGCTTCGATGCCCCTCAGCCGGAGCAGGGTCAGCAGAACGCCGTTCTGCACATCGCAGTCACCCGCCCCCACGTCCAGGGCCGCGGTGACGAAGTCGGAGCGCTCGCGGACCGCCCGGCCGTAGGCCCGCAGGGTGGCAGGCGTCCGATCGTAGGTGATAGTCCGCGCGACGAAGTCCAGGGCTTGCTGGACGCCGGCCGCGATCGGCAGCGGACGGATCGCGGCGGCGACCTCGCGCAACGCCGGTGATGCCGTACCCGGATCCAGGGTCGCGCGGCGCGATGGGTCGGTGCCGGCAGGCCATGCTGGGGCCGGTCCGCTGCGATATTCGAGCAGTCCCTGGCGCCGGTCGCGTGGCCTGAGGATCGCTTCACCGTGCTCGGTCTCGAAAACGGCAACGCTGTCGCCGTTGAGTCGTACCGAGGAGGCGTCGAGCCGGTGTCCGGTCGCCACCGGGACGCGCAAAGGGGTCGGGCCATCCGCCACCAGGAGCCGCACCTCGAGGCAGTTCTCCTGGCACGGGGTCTCCCGGTAGCGCGGCAAGGCGTCGGGCAGGCGGCTCGCCTCCCACTGCTCGGCCTGCAAGCGGTCGATGACCAG
>JBCCGX010001284.1:0-2879 GCA_039029035.1 Acidobacteriota bacterium
ACCGAGGATCTGGCGACCGGTCAGCAGCTCGCCCGGCGGCCGGAGAATCGCAGCACTCTCGACCTCTACTTCCGGCCCATGCCGCGTCTGTCGGGCAGCGCGTCGCTGATCGTCGCCAGCGATCGGATCGACTCGGACGGTAGCGATCTGGACGACTACGAGCGGGTCGACTTGTCGCTCGCCTACCAGTTGCGCAAGGGCTTCGAGCCTTACTTGCGGGTGGAGAATCTCTTCGATGACGAGTACGAAGAGATCAATGGCTTCACCACTCCAGGCTCTGTGGCGGTGGTTGGACTGAGCGTGAAGTATTGAGTCGTCGAGGTGTTCGGCACGCTGAGCCGGTCAGCCCTAGGTCGAGTTTCCCGGGGTTGAAACCCCGGGCTACGGTCTCGCGCCCCTCTGGGGCTCGCTGCCTACTGCTTTGGCTATGCGTCACCGGTGCTTTGCTCCTCGGTTGTCGAACCTCCGAGGACGCAGGCTCCGCAGGGTCGACTCCAGACACGGCAGCTGCACCGACTTTGCCGAGCGGTGCTCTGCCGGCCGGCAATCCGCAGGAATGCCTCGAGGCCTTCGATCCGTCGGTCGACTACTTCCCTCACCGTGTCATTCCGCAATACGCCGAGAAGTTCACGGTCGAGTACCACCGTCACTACAAAGTGGTGACGATCCGTGAGCCATGGCCCGGCGCGGTCACCGAGCTGCGCTATCTCCTTTTGCAATGCGGTGCGCCTCTGCCGGCCGGCTTCGAGGGCGTGGCAACGGTCGAGATCCCGGCTCGTACCGTGATCACTACTTCGACCACCGAGCTGCCGCACATAGCTCGCCTGGGCTTGGTCGATCGCCTGCTTGCCCATGACGAGTTCGATTGGGTCAACTCGCCCGAGATCCGCCAGCGCATCGAGGCCGGCGCGATGATCGAGGTGGGTAGTGGTGCGGCGATCGACGTCGAGCGGGTGGTCGCTGCCGATCCGGGCCTGCTGTTGGTCGACAGCTTCGGCGATCCTCAGGTCGATCTGCTCGGCAAACTGCGCGAGGTTGGCGTGCCGGTGGTCATGGCGCCGTCGTTTCTCGAAGAGACGGCCCTTGGGCGAGCCGAGTGGATCCGGTTCACCGCCCTGTTTTTTAATCGGGAATGGCGGGCGAATGAGGTCTTCAGCGCGGTGGCGATGCGCTACGTCGGGCTCGCCGAGAAGGTGCGCACGACAAGCAACTTGGAGCCGCCGGCGGTCTTCACCGGCGCGCCGATCGGTGAAGTTTGGCACATTCCCGGAGGACGCAGCTTCTTCGCCTTGCTGCTCCAGGATGCTGGTGGACGCTACCTCTGGGCCGAGGACGAAGCCACCGGCAGCCTGGCACTGCATATCGAAGGCGTCTACGAACGTGCCCTCGAGGCCGACTTCTGGCTCCACCCTTCGACTCTAGCGAGTCTCGCCGAGCTGCGCGCCTTCGACGAACGCTTCGCCGACGTCAAAGCCTTCCGTCGGGCTCGGGTTTACAACAACGACGCCCGGCTCAACCCGGCCGGCGGGAACGACTACTGGGAGACCGGCACTGCCCGCCCCGACCTGGTGCTCGCCGACCTGATCGAGATCTTCCATCCCGATCTACTGGAGCACGATCTGGTCTTCCACCGGCGGCTGGAGTGAGTTGAGTTGAGATAGGCTCCCGCCATGTCCAAGCTCGCCGACAGCTCCGCGTACCAGGATCTCGCCACACACCACCCATCGATCGCGCAACAGCACCTGCGAAGCCTGTTCGAGGAGGATCCCGAGCGCTTCGCGCAGTTCTCCCTCGAGCTCGACGATCTGCTCTTCGACTACTCGAAGAATCTCGTCACCGCCGAGACCATGGCACTGCTCGGCAGGCTGGCTGAAGAAGCGGGCGTGCCGGCGGCGATTGGGCGGATGTTCGCTGGCGAGAAGATCAATCCCACCGAGGGCCGGGCGGTCCTGCACGTGGCGCTGCGCAATCGATCCGCTCGACCGATCGAGGTCGACGGCGCGGATGTGATGCTCGACGTGCGCCGGGTCCTGGCCAAGATGCGTCGCTTCACCGATGCGGTGGGCGAGGGTTGGCTGGGGTATACCGGCGAACGCATCACCGACATCGTCAACATAGGGATCGGCGGCTCGGACCTCGGCCCCTTGATGGTGGCCGAAGCGCTCAAGCCCTACTGGCGCGAGGGTCTGCAGGCGCATTTCGTTTCCAATGTCGATGGCAGCCACCTCTGTGAGACCCTCAAGCGGGTTCGTCCCGAAACCACACTCTTCATCGTCGCTTCGAAGACCTTTACGACTCAGGAGACCCTGACCAACGCCCATTCGGCACGCCACTGGCTGGTCTCGGCCCTGGGCGACGAGGCGGCCGTGGCGCGGCACTTCGTCGCCGTCTCCACCAATACGGCAGCGGTGGCCGAGTTCGGTATCGATCCGGGCAACATGTTCGAGTTCTGGGATTGGGTCGGCGGGCGCTATTCGGTGTGGTCGGCCATCGGCCTGCCGCTGGCTTGTGTCCTCGGTATGGATCATTTCGAGGCGTTTCTCGATGGCGGCCACCGCATCGACGAGCATTTCCGCCACGCCCCGATGGGGCAGAATGTTCCGGCCATCATGGCGCTGCTCGGCTTTTGGTACGGCGACTTCTTCGATGCCTCGGCCCACGCGGTGCTGCCTTACGATCAGTACCTGCATCGCTTTGCCGCCCACCTGCAGCAGCTCGACATGGAGTCCAACGGGAAAGGGGTCGACCGACAGGGCGAGCGCGTCGGGCATCCGACCGGGCCGATCGTCTTCGGTGAGCCGGGAACCAACGGCCAGCACGCCTTCTATCAGCTCTTGCACCAGGGTACCCGCCTGGTGCCGGCGGACTTCATCGCTGCC
>JBCCGX010001285.1:0-2875 GCA_039029035.1 Acidobacteriota bacterium
GGCATCCATGGGATTGCCTTTGGGCTCGAAGGTGCAGTAGGCCAGTGAGTTGTTGAGCCAGATCCCGGTGCCTGGCACCAGGATGCGGCTACCGAAGGAGTTGCCGAGGGTCTGAGTGGCGCTGACGATGTTGCCCCAGCGATCGGCGACGACAAAGTGGGTGGTGTGTGAACTGCTGGCGTGGCCGGGATCCCTCACGCGACTGCCCGGTGGTTCGAAGCGGCTCGCTTGCCGGAGATCGATGGCGGCCGCCTGCTCGGCCCAGTAGGCCTCGGAGAGCAGCTTCTCGAGCGGCGGCGGAAAGAGCTCGGGATCTCCAGCGTGGGCCAGACGCGACCAGAAAGCGTGCTTGGTGACTTCGGCGAAACGATGCAGATACTCCACCGAGTTGTGGCCGAGCTCGGCGGTGTCGAAGCGACTCATCAGGCCGAGGCGAACGAGAGATGGAAAGGCTGTCGCCGGCGGCGACGCGGTCACCACTTCGTAGCCTCGATAGTCGATGCGAATCGGCTCGTACCATTCCGCCTCGTTCTCGGCCAGATCGGCGAGGGTGAGAAAGCCCCCGGCGGAGCGCATGGCCTGGTCGATCGCTCGACCGATCTCGCCGCCGTGGATCACCTCGGCTCCGTCCGTGGCGAGGCGCCGCAACGTCGCGCCGAGATCCTCTTGGACCAACCGTTCGCCGGCAGCTAGGGGCTTCCCGTCGTGACCGTAGATCGCCTGCGCCTCGGCGGAGAACTCGCCAAAGGCTCCGGACAGGAAGAAAGCCAATCGCGGGCTGACCTCGAAGCCTTCTTCCGCTGTTCGGATGGCAGCGGCGAAGACCGCCTGGCGATCCGCGACGCCATAACTCTCGAGCATCGCCTGCCAGACGTTGGCATTACCCGGCGTCGACACGGCCTTGGCGCCGCGGCGATTGGCCTGGTAGTCCGGTGTCGGTGCCCGATAGGCATCTGAGTCGACGCCACGAGGGATGCGCCCGCTGGCATTGAGGAAGCGGTTCTCGCCGGTTTCGGCGTGGTAGACCAGGAGCGTGCCGTAGCCGCCGATACCGGACATGTTGGGCTCGACGACATTCAGCATCGCCGCCACCGCCACCGCGGCATCGAAAGCATTGCCGCCATCGGCGAGGATCTCGATCCCGGCCCGCGTGGCGAGAGGATGGGCCGAGCTGACAACACCGGCAGTCCCTCCGGTCGAGAGCATCGGCTCGGTACGGTCTACCGCTTGCTCGCCGGCTTCCGGCGGCTGCGTGCTGCAGCCCACGACCAGGGCTGCCGTCGCGATCCACGCAATCACCGTTGTCGGATGGACTCGCATCTCCATGGGCCTACCTCCATTCGGCTGTCACGAGACTATCTCACAGACCCCGATCGCCGATCGACGCCGGGGTCGCCAAATCTGATTCAGATGCTTTGCCCACCGGCGCCTCGATGCGATAAGGTAAGATGAAATCTAAAGCCAAATGGCATCAGGATAGGTGCACCTTCTCCGAGACGCCGGCTCTCTTGCTTCGTGCCGCGAGATCAGCGGTGGTTGGCATCCTCGACACCGACGGCCGGGGGCGATCTGCCCTGGTTCGGGAAGAGTGCCTGATCCGACACCGAGCGCAGCAAGGAGTCGACTTCAATGATCTTACTCGGCATCAATTCGGTCTTTCACGATTGCTCGGCAGCCTTGATCCAGGACGGCAGAGTCCTGGCAATGGCGGAAGAGGAACGTTTCAGCCGCATCAAACACGCCAAGCCGGCCCGGGTCGACAACCCCCACGAGTTGCCGATCGCTTCGATTCGCTACTGTCTCGACAAGGCGGGGCTCACAGCGCGTGACATTGATGGCTTTTGTTTCTCTTTCGATCCCGAGAGGCGCCGCCAGACGTTTCGATTGGATCCCCTCGGCGCGGCAGGGGACTGGGGGCATCGTGAGGGGGAAAACACTTTTCTCGCCAGTCTGGCGCAGGTCCCGGCCCAGCTCGGAGAGCTTCTGGGCGAAGAAGTGGCCGATCGCTTCCGGTGGGTTCCGCACCATGTGGCGCATGCCGCCTCGGCCTACTACCCCGCCGGCTATCAGGATGCGGCCGTTCTGGTGATCGATGGCATCGGCGAAAGCACAGCCGGCCTGTTGATGCGCGGTGAAGGGACCCAGCTGACACCTCTCGAAGAGATCGAATTTCCTCATTCGCTGGGTTTTCTGTGGGAGAAACTGAGCAAGTACCTCGGATTCTCCGAGTACGACGCCTGCAAGGTGATGGGGCTCGCCTCTTACGGTGACAGCCAAGGAGTGAACGGCGAATTTTCCAAGCTGGCACAGCTCACTCCGGAGGGCTTCGCGATCGATCCGCGGATCGCCGCCTTCCGGGCGGCGGATTTCACCGCTTTGAACGACCTCCTCGGCCCCGAGCGCCAACGGACCGATCCGATCACCGCGGACCACTACGCGATCGCGGCAGCACTGCAGGACTACACCGACGACGCCGTGCTGACCATGGCGAAGACCGCACGGCGCTTGGCACCCTCAGAAAACCTCTGCTATGCCGGCGGCGTGGCCCTGAACTGCGTCGCCAACTGGCGGCTGAAAGAAGAGAGTGGCTTCGAAAACGTTTTTATTCCCTCGGCGCCTAACGACTCGGGCACCGCTGCCGGCGCGGCACTCTCCTTTTATTACGACACGGATCGCGACGCTGTACCGTCGACGATACAACTAGACCCTTACCTCGGCCCTGCCTACTCCAACCGCGACGTGGAGGAGACTTTGGCACAGAGCGGGCTTGAGTATCGACGCGACGAGGACGTCGCCGCCGAGGCCGCGCGGCGGGTGGCACAGGGCGAGGTCGTGGGATGGTTTCAAGGCGGCATGGAGTTCGGGCCACGCGCCC
>JBCCGX010001286.1:0-2869 GCA_039029035.1 Acidobacteriota bacterium
ACGACGCGGAGGCCGATGGTTCCGGCCGCGGGCGTGGCTCGGTCGCGTGGCACAGTCAGCGTGCCGCAGAGCACAGCCTCGTCGATACCGTCGCGTTGGCAGATCTCGAGCGGCAGCCGCTGTGCCGCAGCCACCGCCGGGTCGCCAGTGGCGATGGCAGGGCGCGGCGTACACGAGAGCATCAGACCGGCCAGCAGAAGGCGGCGGGTGATGGAGAGTGGTCGCTCCCGGATCAAGGCACGGCTCCCGACACCGAAAACACGGCGGAAATTGCGATAGGAAGGACGAAGCGAGCGAAAGCAGACATGGTCGAGCTCCATTCGATGGATTAGGTCTGGGCGGGCGACTGGGGCCGTCGGTGCAAGAAACGTCGGTCGGCCTGGCAACCGCACGCGCGGTTGTGGAAATTTGCGGGTGCAGTAGCGGTGGCTCTCGGCGCCCCCGCCTCACGCCATCGCTTATCGCGACCTGACCGTGGCCTGGGCCCGCACTCGTCCCTAACGATCGGGCCGGCGAGCTACCAAGCTCGCGAGGGCCCGCGCTTTTGGGATGTCCTCCGGGAAGAGGGTCGTTTCGCGGTAGTCGAGGATCTCGAAGTCCGAGAAAGCGCAACGCAGCTCGCCGAGCTCTAGCGTGTGTTCTGGGGCGCTGGGACCCAACGGCAGCTTCACCTGAAGTCGGGTGAAGCTCTCGAAAACGACGAGGCCGCCTGGCGCCGTAGCGGCCTTCAGTGCCGCGAAGAGGTCACGCTGTAGGTAGTTGAAGTTCAGGACGACTTGATACTCGCGCCGCGGCAGCGGCTCGCAGGTCAGGTCGCAAGATCGGGGGTGAACGGAGAGTCCCTCACGTTCGACCCGCTCCTGGAGCCAGCCGATGACCACGTCGGAGACGTCGAGGGCGTCGACGGTGAAGCCGAGGCGTGCCAGATAGGCTGCGTTGCGTCCGCCGCCGCAGGCCACGTCCAGGGCGCGTCCCAGGGGTTCGGAGCCTAAGAGATTGCGGTGCGCGACCAGCCACTCCGCGGGCTCGGACGCAAGGGACTCAGGGCCTTTCTCGCGGTACTTAAGGTTCCACCGCAGGCGGTCAGCTCGATCACGGTCACCCATGTCGCGAAGTCTATCGAGCCGGCTTCGTTCCGGTCGGCTTCCCGCGGCGCTTGTTCCACATCAGAATGTCTGAGGCCTAGGCCCCCTCCACCTGAGGGGGAGGGGACTTGAGAGTTTCGGCTTACTCCTGCTGTGCCATGCGCTCGACGGCCCGAACCATGCCGTAGCCGGCTTCCGAAGCGACGGCTTTGCCGTCGGCGAAGGTGGTGACCATCACTTGCACATCTTCGACCACCCGGGCGAGCTCACGCTGGACGCCTTCAGCGACGAAGGCGCCGGCGAATTCGGCCCCGGTGGGCGGATCGGCGACGTAGTAGCGATTCGGGTTGGCTTGGTTGAATCGGGTTTGGACATCCTGCCAGTAGATCTCTTCCTCATTCTCGGTGTAGCCGGCGCGACCGGTATCCCAATGGGTGTAGACGAGGCTGTTCAGGTACATCGCCTGGCTGGTGTCGTTGATCTGCGGATCGCTGGCGCAGACATCGTCCCAATCATCGATCGGATAGCGGCAGGGCGGCGTGGTGCAGGCCTGCTGTTGACACAGGTCGATCGGACCGCGACCGCCGTTGCTGCTCGCCGGATTGGAGCAGAACTCGACTTCGGTGATCCCGACGGCGCCAGTGAGAAAGGTGCCGCCGTTGGCCGCGTCATAGCGCAAGTTGGCATAGGTCGGTGAGCCCCAGAACTCGAGGTAGGAGGCGGCACCGAGAACCAGCTCCAGATAGTTGTAGGCGTCATTGCGCAGCCAGGTGCCGGCTGGGTTGCCATTGGGGAAAACCTGTGCGTTTGCCTCGAGGGCGTTCAGACGCACGTTGTCGAGGTAGGCGACCTGCTGGATCGGCACCCAGGGGGTGAGGTTCGAGGCGGCGGCCGCGGCATCGTACGAGGCGTTGCCGCTGAACGACTTCCACTTCAAGGCGTGATAGCCCCAGCTGTCGGTGAGCGGCCAGGACTGCAGTTGGTCGGCGTAGCCGTCGTAGTACCACCAGGGGCCCGGCCAGTTCGGCTGCGACGGGTAGTTGTAGGTATTCCAACGGGGCAGGCAGTTGAAGAACCCTGCTGCCAAGGCCGGCGGACCGACGTTGACCTGCCCCTCACAGTCGACCTGGATCTGCAGTGGCAGCGACGTCGCGGGCCCCTCGAAGGTTTGACGGCGGGCGGTCGACGCGAGTTCGGCATCGAGCTCAGCGAGAGCGTACTGGACACGCGGAGCCGCGTCGTCGATCGGCAGCGATGCGGTCAGCGTCATCCCACCCAGGTCCTTGGCGCCGCTCGACGCTTGACCGGATACGAGCACTCGACCCTCACCGTCGACCGCGACGTCGCGGGCAGAGGCCAGACCGTGGACTCCGAGGGTGCTTCCCGCGCTTAGGTGGCCATCCACTCCCAGACGTGCCACAAAGGGTGCCGGCCAGGTGAGGCCTTCGCCCTTGGCCGCAACCGGGAAGTCTTCAGCTCCCGCGGTGCCGACGATGTAGGCGTCGCCGGCGTGACTGGCGATGCCAGAGGCGCTGTCGTCACCACTCGAAGCCAGAACACTCATGCCGAGGAACGTCCGGCCATCTTCGGCCAGCCGTACCATCGCCACATCGCGTCCACTGCCGGCGCCGGTCTCGATCGCATCGACCGCGACACCCGTGGCGACAAAACCTGCGCGACCGTCAGCTACCGCATCGCCACCGTGAAAGTAGGGCGCGAAGACCATCAGAGTCTCGAGCTCGGCCCCTTCCGGGATCTCGCCCTCGAGTCGCAAGGTGCCGCCG
>JBCCGX010001287.1:0-2869 GCA_039029035.1 Acidobacteriota bacterium
CTATGTGATCGACTACGCGCTCCAGCACGGGTATCGCTTCGAGGAAGTCGACGCCATCACCGGCCCGCTGATCGGCCGGCCGAAGACCGGCACCTTCCGCCTGCAGGATCTGGTTGGAATCGACGTCTCCGCCTTCGTCGGCAAGAACCTCTACGAGCTCATCCCCACCGACCCAGCGCGGGAAGTGCTGCGCTCGCCGCGAGTGGAGACGTTGATCGGCGGCCTGGTCGAGCGCGGGCGCCTGGGTAACAAGACCAAGGCCGGTTTCTACCGCAAGTCGAAGGGGCCGGGGGGCAAGCCGGTGTTCGAAGTGTTGAGCCCCGAGACCTTCGACTACGAGGCGCAGCAGAAGGTGGCGTTCGAAGCGGTCGAGGCAGTGGCGAAGATTCGCGACCTCGGTGAGCGCGTGCGGACGCTGTGCGACGAGCGGCACGCCGCCGATCGCGGCTCTCAGCTGGCCTGGGCCGCCACCAGCCAGCTGCTGGGTTATGCCGCCGATGTCGCCAAGGAGATCGCTTACGACGTGGCGAGCATCGACAACGCGATCCGCTGGGGCTTCGCCTACGAGCTCGGTCCGTTCGAGTTGTGGGATCGTCTCGGTGTCGCCGCCACCGTCGAGCGGATGGAGAACGGCGGCTTCGAGGTCGCCGATTGGGTCAAGGAGATGCTCTTCGCCGAGATCGATTCTTTCTACCGGGTCGAAGACGGTGTGGTGACAGGCTGCTACGACTGGCAGATCAAGCGCTACGCCGACGTTGCGTCCGACGAGCATCACATCACCCTCGGCGGGCTGCGCGCCGCCGCCGAGCCGGTCGCGTCGAACGGTTCCGCCAGTCTGCACGATTTAGGTGACGGGGTGCTGCTGCTCGAGTTCCACTCCAAGATGAACGCGATCGACGACGATCTGATCGCCATGGTGTTGGAGGCGGGCCGGCAGCTCGAGAACGACGCCTATTACGGGCTGGTGATCGGTAACGACGGTCCCAACTTCTCGGTCGGTGCCAATCTGAAAGGCATCGGGCAGGCAGCCCTGGCTGGCGAGCTCGAAGGCATCGGTAAGTCCTCCGGCGCCTTTCAACAGGCTTTGCAGGGCTTGCGCTACAGCGCCAAGCCGGTGGTCGCCGCCGTGCACGGCATGGCCTTGGGGGGCGGCGCGGAGGTCGCTCTGGCGGCGTCGAGGATCGTCGCCCACGCCGAGAGCTACATCGGCCTGGTCGAGGCCGGGGTGGGCCTGCTGCCCGGCGGCGGTGGGCTCAAGGAACTGGTTCGCCGACAAATCAACCCGGCGATGCAGGTCAAGGACGCCGACCCTCTGCCGTTGGCGCAGAAGGTGCTCGAGACAGTCGCTATGGCCAAGACGTCGACCAGCGCCGCCGAAGCCAAGGAGCTCGGCTTTCTCGGTCCGCACGACCGCATCGTGATGCATCGCGACCACTTGCTGTACGAGGCCAAGCAGGAAGTCCTGGCGATGGTTGCCGACGGCTACCGGGCGCCATCGCCGCTGCCGGTCTACGCCGGTGGCCGCGACCTTCTGGCAGCGCTGCAGATGATCCCGTGGTCGATGCAGCAGGCGGGTTATGCCAGCGAGCACGACGCTCTGGTGGCGAACAAGATCGCCTTCGTCATCGCCGGTGGCGACTTGTCGTCTCCGGGCTGGGCGACCGAGGACTACTTCCTGTCCCTCGAGAGCGAAGCCTTCGTCGAGCTGGCCGGCACGGAAAAGACCCAGGCGCGGATCCGGCACATGCTGGAGACCGGCAAGCCTTTGAGAAATTAGGAGAAGACCATGACCGAAGCTGTCATTGTTTCAGCCGCGCGCACCGCCGTCGGCCGCGCCAACAAAGGAACGCTGGCCGACTATCGGCCGGAAGATATGGGCGCCGCCGCGGTGGCCGAAGCCGTGCGCCGGGCCGAGGGCCTGGAAGCCCAGGACATCGACGATCTGATCATGGGCTGTGCCATGCCGGAGGGCTCCCAGGGGCTCAACATGGGGCGCATCATCGCCCTGCGCGCCGGCTTGCCGAACGAGGTCGCGGCCCAGACGGTCAACCGTTTCTGCTCCTCCGGGCTGCAGACCATCGCCCTCGGGGCCCAGCAGATCATGGCCGGCATGGGCGACGTCGTGGTCGCCGGCGGCACCGAGTCGATGAGCGCAGTGCCGATGAGCGGCTTCCATTTCCGCCCCAACCCGTGGATGGTCGAGAACCGGCCGGAGGCCTATATCGGTATGGGGTTGACGGCCGAAAACGTGGCGCGCAAGTACGGCATCAGCCGTGAGCAAGCCGACGAGTTCTCCGCCCGATCCCACGAGCGCGCCCTGGCGGCGATCGCCGAAGGCAAGTTCACCGACGAGATCGTGCCCCTGGAAGTGGAGAAGACCGAGCTCGAGAACGGCGGCCGAGCCAAGCGCAGCGTCACCTTCGAGGTCGACGAAGGGCCGCGTCCGGGCTCCACCCCGGAGATCCTCGGCAAGCTAAGGCCGGTGTTCCACGTCAAGGGCACCGTCACCGCCGGCAACAGCTCGCAGATGTCCGACGGCGCTGCGGCGATGGTCCTCATGTCGCGGGAGAAAGCCGATGCGCTCGGCCTCGAGCCCCTGGTGCGCTTCGTCAGCTTCGCGGTCGGTGGCGTGCCGCCGGAAGTGATGGGTATCGGCCCGGTGGTAGCCATTCCCAAGGCCCTCAAGCGTGCCGGTCTGGAGCTGTCCGATATCGATGTCGTCGAGCTGAACGAAGCCTTCGGCGCCCAGGCCCTGGCGGTCGTGCAGGAAGCCGGGCTCGACATCGAACGGGTCAACGTGAATGGCGGCGCCATCGCCCTCGGTCATCCCCTGGGTGCGACCGGCGCCAAGCTCACCACCCAGATCATC
>JBCCGX010001288.1:0-2868 GCA_039029035.1 Acidobacteriota bacterium
AGCCCGAAGCTGCAGAAGCTGTTGGTCGACTCGTCGAACTGCAGCATGTCGTAGGTATGAACAGACCTCGGGCGCCCGTCGGCGTAAGTCTCGGCGGTGTCGTCTTGATCGATGATGCTGGGTTCCGTCAGCCGTGTCCATTGCAGCAGATCGAGATCAAACGCGTAGAGCTCGTTGCCGCCGTACTGGCCGTGGCCGCCGCCCCAGACGATCATTCGGTTCTCCAGCGAGTCGTAGGCCGCCCCGGACCAGCATGTGATCACGCACTCGACGTCCCCTGGAGGGTCCACGGGTGCGACTTGACGCATGTCTGAGTCGGGAATCTCGAGCCACTCTCCCGGCTCTAGGGTATTGAGCAGATGTGAGTCGACCGGCTGGCGGATCCGGATCTCGGTGACCGCGGTCGTCGTGGCGTTGCCCGTGACATCGCGGGCGGTCGCGGTCAGTAGGTGAGGGCCAACCGAGAGGGCTCGCCCATCGACCAGCATCGCGAATGGCTCGGTGGTGTCCTCTGGTCCGAGATCGGCGCCGTCGAGGGTGAACCGCACGCCAGCCACGCCGGTCTCGTCACGAGCCGTGGCTCGTAGCCAGAAGGCCCCGCTGACGGTGGCCCCATCGGCCAACCCAGTGATGCTGACCGTTGGCGGCTCGGTGTCGAAGTTGTTGGAGTGCCGGCCAGGGGCGGGGGAGGCGCCGGTTCGGAAGCCGCTGGCGCCTGCGAGGGCAAGCAGCAGCACGACGAGACAAAGCTTCACCACGATCAGATCGCGCTTCGAGGGCTTCACCTTGTGCCTCCTGGTTCTCGGCCTGCCGTCTGCAGCCAGGCTGATGTGTTGCCCGACTCGAAGCCGTCGGAGAAGACCGCCGTCTGCGTTCCAGGATCAGGAATGTCGCGACGCGAGATGATCAACTCGTCGTACCAGACGTAAGCGATCGGATGGACTTCGCTCGGGTCCTTGTTGGTGTTGTAGGGCAACAGCCAGACCTTACCGAACTTGGCTGTCGCGGCGAAAGCTACCCGAGGTGTCGGCACCGGAGTTGGAGGGTACTTCGAAGCGCAGAGCACTCTGGCCGCTGGCGCGGACCGATTCGTCCAGCGCCCAACACTGGCCCCCGGTGCAGAGGTCCGGCCCGCCCCAGGGGTCGTACATTCGTGAGCTGGTGGAGTCGGGCGGATCGGTCAGCATCCAGGGGTGGCCGGTGGTGAGATCGACGGGATCGTCGAAACCGTAGCAGCGGATGACACCCGGGGTGGCACATCGGGCTTGAAAGTCGCTGTCACCGCTGCTCTGGCGCAGGGACTCGTCACCCTCACTCGCTCCGGCTGCCATCGTTAGCCCGAAAAGGACAGGTATTGCGGTCAGGCTGCGAAACGGCTGTATCGCCGAGGAGCGCTGCATTCGGGGCCTCCGTAGATCCGGTGAGGCCCAAGGAGACTGAGGACCGGATCTCTCTATATGTTTAAATGTGAATAAATCGATGCTAGGGCCTTCAGAGATCCGGCGTCAATGGAATTTGACCCATCCGACGGAAAACAACAGCCGACGGCCAGGCGGAGACGAAGGCTTGACAGTCTCTTCGCAGACTTTCGCTAGACTCACGCGGTCACTTTTCCAGGGAGCCCGACTCGTGCAACGTGCCTGCCTCTTCGCAACAGCGGTCTTCGGCCTGTTCGCCGTTCTGCAGCTCAACGACAGGGAGCAGTACGGTACCGAGGGTTGGTACGCCTGGTTTCTGGCCTACGCCGCCGTCGCCGTGATCTCCCTTGGCTCCTGGCGGCGACCCCTGCCACGTGCCTTCTACCTGGCGGCCACGGTCGTGACCCTCGTCGCCGTCGGCCTGCGGGCGCGAGCGATCGAGTGGGGTTCGAGCTTGTTCTACAACGAGTCCAATCCGGCGGCGAACGAATCCGCCGGGCTGCTGATCGTTGCGGTCTGGCTGGCGGTTCTTGCCTGGAAGAGAGTGCCGGATTGATGGCCTTACTGGCCGGATGCTGCCGCTAGGGGGCGGATCTCGAAATCGTAGAGGCCTGCTTCGTAGATCACCCGTTCGTCGGCTGCGACGCCCTTCTCGGCCAGAACGGCATGGAACGGCAGGTCGCCGGCCTTGCGGGTGAATACCTTCTCGACCGAGATGAGCTCGATCTCGACACCGAAGTCGGCGAAGAGCTGTTGCCAGCCTCGGTAGGCCTCAGTCTGCCGAGCGAGGTCGACGTAGATGCGGTTGGGCGAGATCCGCGTATGGGGAGCGTTGCGTCGGTACTCCTGGTAGTCAGCGGATCGGGTCGATGCCACCGCGATCGGGACCTGCCAGGCTGTGGAGCTGCCGAAGCCGGGCCAGGAGAGGTGCTCGAACTGAGCCACGGGCCGGACCTTCGACACTTCCTGCAGGATCGCCCGCAGGATCGGCAGTTGGTCGTCGAACGGCAGATCGCACTCGCTGCGAACGACGAGGTGCCAAGTGCCGTCCTGCGCTTCCGCCAGGTGCCAGCGGATCGTGCAGCCCTCGATCTCGACCGAGACGACGTGATCAGGCTTTTGGTACGACCACCCGAGCTGGCCTTCGTCAACGTACGAGCGGACCTCGAAGGCCGGCGGTGCGGGCTCTGCCTTGGCTCCGGCTGGCAAGAGGAGCGCGGCGCCTAGGACCCATAAAGTTTTGCCCAGTCTCATGCGGATCAGTATAGCGGGTGCCTGGGATCTGGACTTCACCGGGGCCGGCTCGCGAGGCGCGGACCGAGAGTCTGAATTGGTCTTGAAAGTTGTTCGAAAAGTCCTTGCGATTAATCTGGTCATGATGTTATGTTCATCCGTGCATCAAGGCTTCAGAGAAAGACCGCCGCTTAGAGAGAGTGCTTCCTCAGGGGAG
>JBCCGX010001289.1:0-2867 GCA_039029035.1 Acidobacteriota bacterium
GTGGTAGTGATCCCGCCGCGCACGACGGCGTTGGATTCGGTCATCTTCCAAGATGGCTTCGAGAGCGGCAACACCTCGGCCTGGTGACCTCAGTCGCCCGGCCCGAGACGAGCGAGATCTTCGCCGTGCATCGTGGTCAGCAGCGGCTCGCCGCGGTCGTTGACACGGAAGAGGCCGTAGCGCGCCGGCTCGTAGAGCAGGGCGTGACCTTCTTGAAAGAAGAAGGCATTGGTGGCGAATTTCACCGTTCCGTTGCGCACTCGGTACCGTAGGCGGATCTCGTTCTCGGCCAGGGCCGAGCCATCGTCGAGGCGGGCGAAGGTCCCGACCTGGCGCTCGTCCAGACGGAGGACGACATGGCCGTCGGTGGCATCGACATCGTGCCGCCTGCGGCCGTCGGTTTTGGGCAGCGCCGCAACCACTTGATTGCCGACCTCGAATCGTAAGGCCATGTAGTCCCCCTGCATGAGCGATCGCGGATCCACCGGCGCCAGCTCGAGGTAGACGATCCGCCCCCCGGCCAGATGCCTCTCCGTGCGCAGGATCGAGACGTTGACCGTCACCAGCACCAGGGCGAGGCCGACGAGGGCGATGCGCCTAGCCATGCGCCGCCTCCGGCAACCCGCGGCGTAGCCCGAAGCGCGTCGCCAGGAGCGCCAGGCCGACCGCGAGCAGGGTCTGCGACTTGTGCAGCAGTGTCGTATCGAGCAGGTAGTAGTAAGAGCCGACGAAGAACAAGAGCGCCAGGATGCCGAGGCCGAGAAGAGTCCGATTGGCGCAGGCGAAGCCGAGCAGAACGAGCGCCAGACCCACGGTGATACCCGGGGCCTCCAGGGATGCGCCGGTCCACAGCAAGAGACTCGTCATCGCCAGAAGGGAGATTCGGCTGGATAGGGGCAGGCCATGACGCCGCAGGAGCGCCGCCGCCAAGGCGAGCAGCACCGCGGCCGAAAGCACTTCGCCCATCCAAGGCTCGGTCCAATAGCCGGGCAGCTCGAATCGCCCGGAAGGGCGATCGTAGTGCGCCGCACCCTGGAGCGGCAGGAGAGCCAGCGTCAGGCCGTAGGTGACGGCCCGTAGGCTTGCCAGAGATCTCGGGAAGCGGAATTCCCGCAGCCAGAGCCAGGCGACGACGGCGAGAACTGGGCCGGTGAGCAGGTACGGCGTGTCGAGAGCCCGCAAACATTCCGCCAGAGCGACGACGGCGACGAAGGACGAAAAGACGCGATGGACGAAGTGCGGCATGATCGCCGCCAGCAAGGCTTGTAGTAGCACCACCTGTCCCCAGAACCGAGCTCGGTCCTGCGAGACGAGGTCGTCGAAGGCGACCGCGACCAGAGCCTGGCCGGCCAGGCTGACGGCGAGCGCGAGATGCTCGAAGAAGGTGTTCTTCGGTCGACGCAAGAGGGCGTAGGCCGCGCCGATCAGCACAGCGCCAGTGAACAGGGCGGCGACAGGGTCCCGCATCAGAAACTCGAATCCGGTGCCGATGAAACCGAGCAGGAAGATCGCCGCCAACCAGCCGGAGAAAGCGAGGAGCAGCTTCACGAACCAAGGGGATTCGAGCTCGTCGGATGTCGGCGGCGGCCCGGTGACCACGCCGGCCTCGAGCAGCGTCGGCCACAGCGGCTCGGAGGAAAGCTCGGTGGGCCGACTCACGAGGTCCACTCCCGCTGGACCTTGCGTAGCCAGAGCGCCGCACCCGTTCCCAGGCCGATGACCAGCAAGGCCAGGAAGAGGAAAGTCAGAGCGTGGTCGCCGTCCAGCAGGTGGTTGGTCAGGAAGGTGACCACGACGACGATGCCGGACAGGCAGCCTCCGGCGAGCATGAAGAGATCGGGGTGCCGGCTACGATAGACCCAGTAGAGGCCCGCCAACCAGAGGGCCCAGACCAGGCCTGGAAGGTACAGGCCAGCACCTCCCTCGAGAATACCGCGTATCACCAACCCGGTGAGAGGTACTCCGCCAGCGACGGCCAGCAGTCGGATCGCCCAGCGCGGCTCGAGCCATGGCCACTTTGGTGTGCAGCTCTCCCACAGGGCCAGCACCGCGGTGTTGAATAGGAAGATCAGCCACAGGGAGCCCACTTCGGAGCCGAACATACCGAAAGCCCCGCCGTAGAGGGCGATGGAGAGGTTGATCAGCCCCACCCAGAGGATCCACAAGACAGGGAAGCGGGCGACGATCGCCCAGGGGATCATCAGCAGGGCCCAATTGGCGAACAGCTGCCAGGGGTCGGCGCCGGTCTGGTAGGTCTGGCCGAAGAGGGCGAGCAGGACGCCGAGCAGAATCGTCGCGACGAGCAGGGCCGCCTTGGTCGAGGTCCCTGACGGGTCGGCTCGGCAGTAGACCACCACGGCGAGCACGAGCAGACCCTGGACCAGGCCGAACTTGGCGAAGCGCCCGAGGTCGTCCCAGTTGTAGGCGACGAAGAAGAGCACGGAGAAGGCCAGCGCCAGGCTACCGAGCCATAGCAGCAGTTGGTCGAGGAAGCGGCGCCAGGCCGAGCCATCGGGCAGAATCTCTGCGGCGGCGACCGCCTGGGCAGTCTTGTCCGACGGGATGGCACCCCGCTCGATCAGCTCGATGAGCTGTTGGCGCCTCGGTTTCATGGGCCGCATCGATCCTCGTGGCGGGCTCGACGCCTTCGGGTGGCTCGTGCCATACGAACCGAGTCTATCGGTTCGGAGCCGTGCCAGCTCGAACACGCCGTCTATGGATGGAATCTAGTGTCCCGTTTGACTATTCCCTTCAGCTATCTCCGGTCCTTCTCGCGCCTGACGGCGTTACGCCTCCTCAAAAGAACTCTGCTATTCCTGCGTCGGCAAGCCTTGTCAGACACGAGAATCCCTCGGAGATATCCTGAA
>JBCCGX010001290.1:0-2866 GCA_039029035.1 Acidobacteriota bacterium
GCTCATCAGGGCGGTGTAGTCGGTCGAGATGTCGTTGTCGTCGAAGGTGATGTAACGCTCGAAGCCGAGGATGTTGCTGTACCAGTTGGCCCACTCGTTCATTTTGCCCAGTTCGACGTTGCCGACGATGTGATCGATCACCGCCAGGCCGACGGGATCACCGGGCACACTCTGCTCTTCGAAGCCGGGCATGAACGGCCCGTCGTAATCGACGTAGGAGATCAGGGAGTGGACGGTATCACCGTAGGTGTGAATCTTGGCGCGCCGCACCGTGCCGTTCTCGTCGGTGAGGTCGTGGGGCTCCATCGCCGGCCGCGCGCCGCGGGCGACCGCTTCGGCAAAGGCCTTGTCCGCGTCTTCGACCTCGAAGGCGATGTCCTGCACGCCGTCGCCGTGCTGGACGATGTGGTCATGGATCGGATGCTGATCGGTGAGCGGCGAAGTCAGCACCAGGCAGGCCTTCTTTTGCTTCAGGACGTAGGAGGTGAGATCCCGTGAATTGGTCTCGAGGCCACGATAGGCGGTCTGCGAGAAGCCGAAGGCATTGCGATAGAAGAACGACGCCTGCTTGGCGTTGCCGACCCACATCTCGACGTGGTGTACGCGCTTGAGGCCGAGGGGGTTGACCGAGGTCCGAACGGGTCGAAGCGTCGGTTCGGAGGGAGCAGTCTCGGTCGCGGGAGCAGTTGCAGTAGCAGCCATGATCGTTCTCCTTCGTATTCGTCGTACGCGCGATGGCGGTATCAGCAGGTTCGGGTTAGCCGCCGATGCCGAAGGGTCAAGGAGGCCAAAGAGCGCAGCCATCTCGGATCGACTCGAGCCAACACCTATATGGTGAACCAAATGATTGAGGTTGTCAACTATTAAGAACCTCAGGTATACTGCCGAGCGAAATGGCACGACCTCGAGCTTCATCTGGCGCCGAATCGATCCACGAGGCGCCCGATCTGGGCCTGCTACGGAATCTCGTCGGGTTCAATCTCCGGCGGGCCTACAACCGGGCCGCCCTGTTGTTTTCGCGCGCCTTCGAGGGGCTTGACGTCGCACCGCTGCAGTTTGCCGCACTGGAGTTCATCTCCAAGAATCCCGGCAGCTGTCAGAAAGACATCGCGCACCACATCGGCACCACGCCGCCGGTCCTCGTGACACCTCTGGAGCGCCTCGAGCGGCGCGGATTGATCCAACGCCGGCGCGGCGAGGCGGATCGGAGACGGGTCGGTGTCGCACTGACCCGAGAAGGTCAGCAGGTCATGCAAGAGATCGAGAAGCGTATCCTCTCCGTCGACCAGGAGCTGGTGGCGGATCTTTCCGACACGGAGCGGAAGAGCTTCCTGCAACTGCTGCAGAAGGTCTCGGAGGCGGGCTAGTCCCACTCCGTCCCTGCTGTTCGAAGAACCGTTTGAAATTGGGAGAATCGAGTGCCCCTGAATCCTCAAAGTGGCCTGCTGGCGAGCCTGATCGATTATGCCGGGCTGTTTCCTCCGGCCGCTCTCGAGCTGCCTGAGGCGGCGGCCAATTACGCGCGCTATCGCCAAAGCGCCCGCGCCGCGATGCTCGGGCGCTTCGTCGTGCCGGTGGCCCAGCTGCCGGCGTTGGCTCGGTGGATTCGCCAAAACGAGCCCCACGGCACGCTGTGGGAAGTCAGCGTCCTGGTCGGCAAGGACGTCGCCGGCGGATTCGAGAAGATCACCATCACGCTCGCCGAGCACGTCGAGTCGCCCGTCGTGGCCGTCCGCTCGATCGAGGCCGTCGCCACGACACCGGAAGCGATGCATGTCGCACTGCCGCCGGATGCCGAGGCCTTCTTCGAGATCGACCATCGCGTCGACCCGAGCACCTGGATCCGGGCGGCGGCCGCCGCCGGGGTAGCAGCAAAAATCCGCACCGGTGGGGTCGAGCAGTCTGCCTTCCCTTCGGCAGGCGAGATCGCCCGGTTCATTCTCGCCTGCGCCCGGCATCGCCTGCCCTTCAAGGCCACCGCAGGGCTCCATCATCCCTTTCCGGCGGCCTATCCTCTGACCTATGAGGCCGACAGCCCCCTCGGCACCATGCATGGTTTCATGAACGTCTTTTACGCTGCCGCCATGGCCTGGCGGGGCTCGACTGACAGCGACGCGCTGTGCTCGATCCTCGAATCCACCGAGCGACCTGGTTGGGACGAAGCCAGGCAAGAGCTCAACTGGACGGACCACCGCTTGAGCATGGCTGATCTGGCCGAGTGCCGCGAGAATTTCGCGCGCTCCTACGGCTCCTGCTCCTTCCTCGAACCGATCGAGGGGCTGGAAGAAGTCGGTCTACTCTGAGGCACGGCTCAACGCCAACTCAGCCGGACGCCGAAGCGAAACTCCCGGTGGGCTGAGAACTGGTGAACCAAGCCACCCCGGCCGACGCCCAGGTCCGTCTCGCGCCGCAGCACCTCTCCGTCACCCTGCAGATTAAACGCCTCGAGGCTGAACGTCAGGTCGAAGGCACCGAGCTCGATCGCCTTGGCCAGGCGAGCGTCGAGGGTGATTCGGTCGGGAGCACGGATCGAATCGACCCTCTCCGTCAGCTCGACCCGGGCGACACCTGCGCCACGGGCGACGCGGCGGAAGTAGGGTAGCGGGTAGCCCGACCGACCGTTGAGCGCGAGGCCCAGATCGATGGCGTGCGGCAGGCGGACACTGCCTCGGACATGCAACGACCACGGGCTGTCGACGGCCACCTGCGCTCCGCCAAGATCCGACACGACGTGGCCGACAAAGCGGTGGCCGTCGTCGTCGCCGCTACCGACCGTGCCGGTGGGATCGTCATGGCGCAGAAAGTTCGGGCCAAGGTGCCACTGTCTTGCATTCCAGGTGATGCGGTCGCTGGCGCAGCAGCGGCC
>JBCCGX010001291.1:0-2862 GCA_039029035.1 Acidobacteriota bacterium
CGGCCGACCAGGGGATCGCCGGCACCGAGCAGGATCTTGACCGTCTCGATCGCCTCGAGGCAGCCGATGACCCCGGGCAGCACGCCGAGCACCCCGGCTTCGGCGCACGACGGCGCCATCTCCGGCGGTGGCGGCTCGGGGAAGAGGCAGCGATAACACGGCCCTTGGCGCACGCTGTAGGACGGCCAGAAGACGCTCACCTGACCATCGAAACGAAAGATCGAGCCGTGCACGTTGGGGATCCCCAGCTTCACGCAGGCGTCGTTCACCAGGTAACGGGTGGGGAAATTGTCCGAGCCGTCGACCACCACGTGGACGCCGGCGAAGAGCTCATCGACGTTGTCCGAGGTCAGGCGGGTGGCGTGGGTCTCGATGCGGATCGCCGGGTTGAGCGCCAGCAGGGTCTGCTTGGCCGACTCCACCTTCGGCGTGCCCACCCGGTCGTCGGTGTGGAGGATCTGACGTTGCAGATTGGAGCGGTCGACCACGTCGTCGTCGATCAGCACCAGGGTGCCGACCCCCGCCGCCGCCAGGTAGTAGGCCGCCGGCGAGCCGAGACCGCCAGCGCCAACCATCAGCACCTTGCTATCGAGCAGCCGCGCCTGCCCTTCTTCCCCGACCTCGGGAATGGTCAGGTGGCGACCGTAGCGCTCGCGCTCTTCCGAGGTCAGCACCCGCGGTGTGTCCACCGGCAGGCCTCCCTTCTTCCAGGCGTTGAAGCCGCCGGCAACGGAATAGACGTCGGTGTAGCCGAGCTCCTGTAGGTCACGGGCGGCGAACAGCGAGCGCGTGCCGCCGGCACACATCACCAGCAGCCGGCGATCGAGGTCGGCGACTTTGTTTTCGATCTCGAGCTCCAGGAAGCCGCGCACGATGCGCTCCGCCCCCAGCGGGCTACCGGCGGCGATCTCGTCGGGCTCACGCACGTCGACCAGCACCGCGCCTTCGGTCTGGTGCTCGAACGCCTCCTTGGGTGTGATCTCGGGCACAGCCTCCTTGAGCGCCGCGATCCGCCGTTGCCGGGCGATCATTGGTTGCCTCCGGTTGGCCGGCCCCCGGTCGGCCGGCCCCCGGCCAGCCGGCCTCCGGCCACCGCCGGCACGATATGGATCGTGCTGCCTTCACCGACCGCCGAGTCCAGGCCGTCGAGCGAGCGGATGTTCGCTTCGCCCAGGTAGACATTGACGAAGTTACGCAGCTGGCCCTCAGCGTCGAGGATACGCTCGAGGAGCCCATCGTGCTGCGCGCCGAGTGCGTTCAAGACTTCGCCAACGGTACCGCCCGCGGCCGCGACCTCGTCGGCGCCGCCGGCCAGGGGGCGCAAGGGAGTGGGGATTCGAACTGTCGCCTGACTCATGATTTCACCTCGGCAGTAGCTTCTTCGAGACCGGTTTCAGAACCTGTCTGTTGGATGTTTTCTTCCACGAATTGACCGTCCGCCAGGCGCCAGGAAAGAAAATCGCTCGCGCCGCAGCAGGTGGTGGAGATGATCAAGTAGGAGTAGCCTTCCCACGCCGCCTCGAGATCGGTGATCGACGGCCGGGCCGGGTGGTCGGGGTGGGAGTGCCAGATGCCGACGATATCGAGCCCGCGGGCACGGGCCGCCTTGTCGGCGGCGAGAAAGTCTTGCGGATCGAGCAGGAAACGGTCCCGCGCCCGTTCGACGTTGAGGTTGCGGGCCTGGAAGATGTCTTCCACCTGCACCCGCTCGGCCTCGGTGCGACCGACCATCACGCCGCAAGCTTCGAAGGGGTAGGAGGCTTCCACCAAGCGCGCCAGCTCGTGCCGCAGCGCGTCCGGCAGGTGAAGACGCGTCGGTGCCTCACCCGGTGCGACGACCGGATCGGCGGGTGGAGGCGCAGGCTCGGACGTTCGTGGGGTTTCGGACAAGGAGCTCACCATGGGGGGAATCCTCCCTTCGGACCGACCTCCGAGGGGTGCCTCTCCGGAGCCTGAAACCACAAAACCGCCGGATGGCACTCCCGGCGGTCGACGAAGTCTGGTTGGGTTATCCGATCAGGTTCGTAGACGAAGCCGGTGTTGTCTGTTGTGAGTACAACAGCAACAGATGAAGTCTTGACAACAAAGGGCGCTTTGCCGGTGCAGTGGATAGGGCTTCGTCGACATGTTTCTAGTTATAGGCCGCTGAGCCGGGCTTGTCAAGCAGTATCTGGCGCCAACACCAAAGCTGCTAGCGGCGGCAGGTTGAGCACCAGGGAATCGCGACAGCCATCGGCCGGCGTCGCCTCGCTGTCGATTCGCTCGGCGTTGTCGTAGCCGCTGCCGCCGTAGGCGACGTCGTCGGTGGACATCAGCCGACGGTAGGCGCCGGGTACGGGGACGCCGATGCGGTAGTCCTCGCGCGGCACCGGGGTGAGATTGAGCACGACGATCAACCGATCGCTGTCATCCTCCGCCGGCGGACCTGTGTCTGCAGTCGAACCTGCTTCTGCCAGCGTACCTGCGTCGGCCTCCTCACTGACCAGCCGGCGTTCGTAACAGAACACCGAATGCTGGTGATCCGAGCAGGCGATCCACTGGAAGCCTTGCCAATCGGGATCCGAGCGCCACAGGCAGGGATGCTCGCGGTAGAGGGCCCCCAGGTCGCAGACGAAGCGATGCATGGCAGCACGGTCGGGATCGCCCAAAAGGTGCCAATCGAGGCTGGTCTCGTAATTCCACTCGCGCGACGGCGCCAGCTCACTGCCCATGAACAGCAGCTGCTTGCCCGGGCGGGTGAACTGGTAGGCCAAAAGAGCCCGTAGGTTGGCGCGCTTCTGCCACAGATCGCCCGGCATCTTGCCCAGCAGCGACCCCTTGCCGTGCACCACCTCGTCGTGGGAGAGCGGATTGATAAAGCGC
>JBCCGX010001292.1:0-2860 GCA_039029035.1 Acidobacteriota bacterium
AGAGGATGATCCCTGGGCGCGGACCCGCCATACCGTGGCGGAGGGCTTCATCTACACCCTTGGCCTGTTGCCCTTCGCCGAGCAACGCCGGCTGATCCGTGACGCGGTGTGGTTCCCCGACGGAACCCTCTTCGAGCAGCTTAGTCGGCGGAGTCAGGAGGAGGCGTCGGAGGGCTCGGATGACCCGTCCGAGGGGACCGATCGGGGCGTCGAGTTGGCGCTGCTGGCGATCGATAGCCTGGCGGCGAACCGCATGCTCGAGACCCACCCGGGCCGGGCGGCGCTGGCCTGGGCGCGCTTGGCGCGGGCGCGCTGGCTGGCCGGCGATTTGGCCGCTGCCGAGCAAGACCTGGAACAATCGGCCCGTGACGCCGCGCGGGCGCGGGTGGAGGATCTCGACCCCTCTTCGGAGGCCGAGCGTTGCCAAGTGACGGCGGCCTTCTATTGGCATCAGGGGCGGTGGCGGCAAGCCCTGGCGCTGGCGGATCAGGCCGTCGAAGCCCATCGATCGGTCCGCTCGGCGGATTTACCTCAAGCCTTGACTCTACGGGCCGAGCTGCGCGCGGCGCTCGCCGACGTCGAGACCGGCGCAGAGCTTCGAGCGGCTCTCACCGACATCGAAGAGGCTCGTGACCTGCTCTCGAGATCGCCGCGCGGCATCCCGCCGAGAGGCGTGCCGGGTCCGGTCGTCAGCTTGTGGTTGCGGATCCTGGTACAGCTCGGCAACAGCGCTGAGATGGCGGTTGCCCTGCCCGAGGCTCGGCGGCTGGCCTCGGAGCCTATCCTGCCTTGGTTCGAGGGCCATTGCGCTGCCGACCCTGAGGACTGGTGGATCCGGGCCCGAGATGGCTTTTCCGACCTCGGTGACCCGCTGGGGAGCGCTCGCGCAACTCTTGATCTCACCCGGTTCAGCCTGGCCCAGGAGCACACCAAGGCGTCGTCAGCTCATGCGTCCCAACTCGCCTCGACCCTCGGTGCTCTGGCAGCGAGCCCCGAGGATCTGGCGGCGTTCAAGTCGCTGGGGCAGGCCATGGCACCCGGTGGCACCCTGGCGAGCAGCGACCTCGAACGGGTGGAGGACATCTTGGCGCGGCTGGAGTGGAATCAGCGGGCGGCCCGGGCGCTCGAGCTGGTGCGGTAGCCGCCGTCCACGGACTGAAAGTCCGAGGCTATTGGCGTCCGTCCCGCGGGACGAAGTCACTTCCCAGGGTTTACACCCTGGGCTAGTCTGTTCCGCCCTCTGGGCTCCGGAGCCCGGAGGACGGCAACCCGTAGCCTCGGGCGTTAGCCCGTGGTGGGTGGCCTTGACCTCCGCGATTCGCTGCTGCCCCTCTGTGCCCGGCGGATGTCCGTTGCATTCGTGCCGTTGCACAGTTGTCCCGGCGGATTGTCACTTGTTGTTCTTCCATGCACGTTTGTTCCCGGCCGATTGCCGTTGGATCCATTCTGCTGCACGTTTGTTCCCGGCCGATCGGCGTAGCATTCCTCCTGCTACACGTTTGTTCTCGGCCGATTCTCGAGGGTTGGTTTCCGTTGCACATTTGTTCCCGGCGGATTTCCGACCGTGCCTCGCCGCTACACATTCGTTTCCGGCAAATTTTCGTTTGTTTTTCCTTTCGACACATTTGTGCACGGAGGAGATACAGCCGTTTCTAGCCTCTGCACGTTTGTGCACGGCGCAGGAATCGATGCCTAGTGGCTTGTAAAGCAAAAAAGTGAGGGGACATTTTTCCGTTTCTTCTGCAGTCTAGATGTCGTTACGAAGATGCCGCAAATTCGCTCCGGGAGCGGCCCTGCACGAATTGTCCCCTGAAATGAAGACGTCTTCGTTTCTAGGAATGTCCCCCGCGTGCCCAGAGTGTCCCCCGAAATGAAGACGGGGTAGGCCAGCCCTCGACCCTACACTGTTCGCCGACACACCGCCGCGCCGCATGCGTCAACGAGGCCGCGCGGCAGAACAACAAACTGCAGGAGGTACGGCCTATGCGCCACCCACCATCGACCCTGTCGCCCAATTCTAAAACCACTCAGGAGACATCATCATGGCCTTGAAATTCTCAGAAATGATCGCTCTGCGAACCGACCTCGCCCTCAGTCTGGAGGCCGGCTTCGACAACTACCTGGAGGAGGTCGCCGGTGGCTACGGCGACTACCTGGCGCCGGTGCTCGACGAGGGCGAGCCGGCCATCGACGCGCGTTTTCAGATGGTGCTCTTGCGCCGCAGCGTCGAGCGCCACCGCAACCGTCTCGACAATCTCGACGAGGGCGTCATCGGTCAATCCCACGACGACGAAAAAGTCCGCGCCGAGATCAACCAGCAGCGTGACGCGGTCGACAACAAGCTGCGCCTGGTGCGTTCCACCTGTCGTGGCATCTTCGGTCCGGAGAGTCTCGCCCGAGTCGGCCTGAAGGGAATCTTTCCCCGCGGCCCGGCCCGGCTGCTGCGCTTCGGCCTGGTCGTCCGGGCAAGCCTGGAGAATCCCGACCTCGGTCTGGAGCCGCTGCTCGATCTCGACGCCGGGGCCGACGAGGCAACCCCGAGCGCGTCCGTCCGGCTGGCGGCGCAACTCGATCCCGAGCTCTCCCGGCTCGGGGAACTGGTCAACCGCCGGCACCAACAACGTCGCCGAACCGTCGCCATCCGTCTCGGGCGCCAGGAGGTGATCCGCGAGTTCGATAGCAACATCCGCGGCATCGTGCGCATGGCGCAAGGCATGTTCCGTCTCGCCGGTCGCAACGACTTAGGTCTACGCTTCCGGCCGATCCTCCAGCGTGCTTTGAGGCGGCTCAAGAGTGAGGAAGGGGAGAGCGGGGCGTCGCAGACCTCTGGTGAGGTCGAAGGCTCCGAAGTCGAGCCAGG
>JBCCGX010001293.1:0-2857 GCA_039029035.1 Acidobacteriota bacterium
CCAGGGGAGGGCGGAAGCTCCAATGGACTTTGATGTGTCGTCGATCATGGTCCGGTCTTCAGCAAACTGCGGGCCAACCCCGACTTCCAGAGGCAGAACCGGAGTCTAACGGTCCGAGGCCCCGGCATGAACGCCCGGGCTATCAAAGGCGCCTGGTGAACCAGGCTTGCTGGCTGAAGCCAGGGTCCGGGAAGCTGCTTCAGACGCACAAACCGCTTGCGACCATGGCACGGTTGCCCCGTCGACGGCCAGGCGGGTCTTACCCCGTCGATGCCTGCACCGCGACCGCGACGGACTCTTCCGTTGCAGCGCCGCAACCCCATGTTGCATGCCTGCAACGTATCGCAGGCATGTGGCGCCCAGAAGCCTGAATTTTCGGGCTTTCCTGGCCTGGCACGCTCATCGCTCCTGGAGTGCAGCGAGTCGCGATGCCGCGGCTCGACCCGAGAAACGATCCGATAGGAGCCCCCGATGAGCGATCGAACCAGCCCCCTCAGTCCGCGGAATCTCTCTCGCGGCACCCTGGCCGCTCTCGTCCTGACCCTGGTCGTCGGCTCGCCGGCCTTGGCTGCCGGGCCGGCGAAGGTGGTCGACAACTTCCTCGCCGCGTACAACGCTGGCGATGTCGAGAAGATGACGGCGATCTACGCCGACGATGTGCGCTTCACCGACGTCAGCCAGCGCCACGAGGTCACCGGCCGCGACGGCATGCGCGAGAACTTGCGCAACCTCACCGCGATCCACAAGCAAATGGACGTAGACGTCAAGCGTCGCGCCGTCTCCGGCGATCTCGTTACCGTCGAGGTGGTCTACTCCGGCACCCTGGATTGCGCCGCCCTCGGCCGGCCGGACAAGGAGGATCTCACGTATTCCCTGCCCGCCGTGCTGCTCTTCGAGGTCGACAAGGATCATATCCGCAGCCAGACCGATTACCTCGACTTCCGCACTTTCAGCGAAACCTTCGGCGCCCTGCAAGCGCCCGCCCCGAGCCACTGAGCACCCAACCAACTATCGAAGGAAATTGCCATGCACCCGACTAGATCCGAGACTCTCTTGCGCCGCGCCCTGTCCGCCAACGCCGCCTTCTCCGGCTTGTGCGGCATCCTCTGTGTCGTCGCCGCCAGCAGCATCGCTCAGCTGACCGGCCTACCGAAGGCAGAGGTCTTTGCCTTCGGCGTCAACCTCGAGGTCTTCGCCGCCCTCCTGATCTTCCTCGTCACCCGCCGCGACCTCTCCCGCGGCTGGGCCCGGGCGCTGGTGATGGCGGTCATCGCCATGGACGTGCTGTGGGTGATCGGCTCCGCCGCCATCCTGCTCACCGCCTCGCCCCTGACGACTGCCGGCAAGTGGATCGTCTTCGCCGTCGCCGCCGTGGTGGGCGATCTCGCCTTCTTCCAGCTACGGGGCTTCCGCGGCCTGCGTCGGACGACGACCGCCACGCAGCCGGCATAAGCTGGCCACTGTCAATGCTCGGTGAGGAGCCGCCATCTCGAACAGGGATGGCGGCTTCGTGACACAGGCTTGAATGCACATCCGCTCGACTTCCGGATCGTACGCCATGGTTTAGCACTCCTGACACCCCTCAGCGACTGCTACACTCCGGCCACCGTGCAAAAGCCATCGACCGAAATCACCGCTCTCCTCCGCGAGTGGAGCAACGGCGACCCCGAAGCACTCCGCAAGCTCATGCCAATGGTGTTCGAGGACGTGAAGGCGATGGCGCGCAAAGCCCTGGCCCTGGAGGTGCCGTGGCACACCCTGCAGCCCACCGCTCTGGTCAACGAGGCCTACATGCGGCTGATCGACCGCAAGACCTACTGGTGGAAGGACCGGGCGCAGTTCTTCAGCTCGTTGGCCAAGCTGATGCGGCGCATCCTGGTGGATCACGCGCGTAAGCGGCTGGCCGCCAAGCGTGGCGGCGGCGAAGCGCCACTGCCCCTGGACGAGAGCATCTCCGCCAGCATCGAGCCCCATCCCGACCTGATCCTGCTCGACGACGCGCTCGACGAGCTCGAGCAAATCGATCCGCGGCGCTACCAGATCGTCATGCTGTGGTTCTTCGTCGGCCTGACCCAGCAGGAGATCGCCAAGGAGCTCGGTATGTCGATCAACACTGTCGGGCGCCAATGGCAAGCCGCCCGGCGCTGGCTCAAGCATCAGATGCGGCGCGCTGATATCGCGGAGACGGATGTTGACCTTAAGAAGGGCGATGGCGCTGACGACGAGCGGGCTTAGCTCGGCACGACCGATGCGCTCGTGGGGGGGGCGATCGAGGCTCAGCGCCCGCGCCCCTGCGAGCCGAAGAATAGAAACAATAAATTCAGGCCGTGGCGCGACCTCGCGCCACGGCGGCGAAAACAAATCAGCGCATGCACCACCCGAAGGCGAAAGCCTCGGAAAGCAGCACGGCAGCTTGCCGTACGAGGCTTCATCTAGATACAGCGTAAAACGGTGGAGCAATACACCACTGCTCTGAAGAAATCGGCAGAAAAATGTCCGCCGGGACAAAGTGCACCATTTTTTCGAGTTCGCTGAGTACAATCGCGGCCAGGCAACGCTGTAAAGGTCGACCCTCCGCGAGATGATTCTTCGCTGAGCCCTTCGATCGCGGCAGGTCATGCGGCAGACCCTACTGCAGTCGTCGAGGGCCGCGAAAAATGAACACGTGACGACTCAGAGACAGATGACGACTCGGAGACAAGGGATGATGGACTCACGCCAGCACCAACGCCGAGTTCTGGAGTTACTCGACGAAACCTTGGAACGCCCGTCAGCGGAGCGTGCCGCCTTCCTGACCGACGCTTGCCGCGACGACGACCGACTGCGACGCGACGTCGAGGCGCTGCTCGAGCCCGAG
>JBCCGX010001294.1:0-2849 GCA_039029035.1 Acidobacteriota bacterium
CCTTGATCAGGCGTGCCAGTTGGGCCAGGGCGTGGCCGAAGTCGCCCTTGGGGTACTCGGCCCCGCCGGCGGGCTGGAAGGGCTCGCTGCGCAGGGCTTCGATCCGTCGCAGAGCTCGCAGGGTGTCGCGGGCCGCTTGGCCCAGCTCACCGGTCTCACCGGCGTAGGCGCGGGCCAGATGCGGCAGCAGCAGATCCGAGTCCGGGCCGAGGGAGAAGTCGTCGAGGGATTGCATCACCGTCGCCGCGGGGGCGCCGCGCAGGCACTCGGGTAGGGTCTTGCCCAGGGCGATGGCGGATAAGGCGCCGCTCGCCGGCTCGGGGCGGAAGCGAAGGAAGCGCCCCAGCCAACCGCCGGCGGCGAGGCCACCATGCTCCATCCGGTCCTGGGCCTCGAAATGGGAGCGGCTGTCGTCCTCGGAGCCGGCGGCATGGACCACCGCCAGCTCGCCGGCGTCATAGAGCGGTCGCAGCGCAGCCAGGCTCGGATGGAGGCCGAAGGTGTCGTCGAGCGCCACGGCGCGCTCGGGGCGGACGCCGAGCAGAGGGCGGGCGCGATAGTAGGCATCGTCGCCGGTCGGCGGCACGAGCTCGAGGCCGTCGGCCGCGCCGCGTAGGAAGATCACCACCAGGCACCGGCGCCGGTCGCCGTTGCCGTCGAAGCTGGCACGTAAGTTCGTCATGTCTGCCGCCTTTCGGGTGGGTCGGCTCAGAATCTCTGGAAGGCTGGTGACGCGAGGAGCAACGCCAGCTCCATGGCCGGCGTCCCCTCGGGACGCTGGGCGGCCTGGGGGCGATAGCCCAGCAGGTGGGCGCGTAGGGGTTCGTTGCCGCCCAGGTCGACTCGCAGCCGATCCAGGTCGAGCTCGGTGCCCGGCAGTCGACCCTCGGTCAGCGCCACGGCGAGGTTCCAGCGCCACAACAGGGTGCCGAGCCAGGGTGAGGCGTCCTGGGGATAGCCATCCGGGGTAGGGAATTGGAACGGCGCGTGGCCCATGCTGAGGAGAAAGCTCTGCAGCTTGTCGCCCCCGTCGGTACGCGCGCCGGTGGCGCGCAGAGCCGAGACGACGAAGCGGAACGGCCGTTTGAAGCGGCTGCCCGCCGCGTTTTGGAAGGCGTCGGAGGTGAAGAGCGCTCGCAACGTCTCGCGGAGTTCGCCATCGGAGCGCAGGAAGGCGCTCGCCGTTCGGTCGACCGCCGCCGGATCCGGCGTTTCGCTGATGAAGCGGCGGCAGAGCTTGGTCGCCAGGTAGTGCCCGGTGGCCGGGTGACGGGCGACAATGTCGAGAACCCGGTCGAGGTCTTCGGCGCCCAGATGGGCCGGGATGCTGTGGCCGAGGACCTGTTTGGCGCCGTCGTCGTGGAGCTCGGGTCGAAACTCCACCTTACCTTTGAAGAAAACCTCTTCGGAGCGCACGGTCCAGCCGGTCAGGCAGCGGGCGACCTCCATCACGTCCTGCTGGCTGTAGCCGCCGTCGACCCCCAGGGTGTGCAGCTCGAGCAGCTCGCGGGCGTAGTTCTCGTTCGGCCGGTCGGTGGCCGACGCCTTGCGATTCACTCGCCCATCGAGGTACCAGAGCATTGCCGGTGACAGGGCCGAGGCGCGCAGCAGGTCGCGGAATCGACCCAGGGCGTGACGGCGGATCACTTCGCGATCGTCGGCCGCCTTGAGCCACTTGCAATCACCCTTCGAAGCGTCGATATTGAAGTGATCGGTCCAGAACTGGACCATCACCTCGTAGAGCTGGCGGCGACTGTAGACCGCCCGCAGCAAGGTGCCGCGGGTGAGCTCTTCGAGCAGCACCTCCGGTTGGTATTCGAACAGCAAGCCGGGCGGATCGTCCAGGGTCTCCAGTCGGCGAATGGCCCACTGCGCCAGTGGGTCGTCGATGGTCTCGGGATGGAGCTGCTCCTCGATGTAGGCGACGACCGCGTCGTCAGGGTCGGGCCGCAGCTTCGAGACCCGTCCGTAATCTTCCGGTCGTGGGCCGAAGGAGAGCCGGTTGAGCACGTGACGGATGGGGTCGATCCGCGAGCTTTTCGGCGCCGCGAAAGGGCCGCTCGGCAAGGCCGGCTCGAGCAGCGAGCCGAGCAGGGCCTGGTCGAGCTTGCCGCAGCCGACGCTGGTGCCGAGCAGCAGTCCCCCGGCAGCCAAGAGGTCTCGGCGCGAGAGCTTCATGGCTGGCACGTCCGCCGAGCTTGCGGCGGTGAAGGATTGCCTCGGAGGTCTTCGCCGAGGCTCACGGCAGGGCGACCTCGCCGGAGTCACTGACCCTCGGCGCGGCGGCTCGCCGGCGCAGCCGGATGGCAGCGGTCAAGAGCACCGTCCCCAAACCGCTCGCCAGGGTCACGGGCAAAATCAGGAACCAGCCGAGGAACGGAAGCAGAAAGGTCAGCACCAGCACGATCCCACCGCGCAGCACCTGGCGCCACGGCTGGGTTGAATCGATCGGTGAGGGCAAGCCGGCTCCGAGGCGGCGGCACAGTGCCGCCGAACCTAGCAGCCCACCCAGGGTGGCGGCCGAGACCATCAGGAAGCCGAGCACTTTGACCGGCGCGCTACCGGCTTGCAACAGGCCGAAGCCGAGGACGACGATCGGTCCGCCGAGGGCGGCACCGATCAACACCGAGCGCCAGGGATGTCGGCGGTAGACCTCGCCAGCGCGGTCGACGACCTTGGGCAGCAACGCCACGGCGGCCAGCCAATAGGCGACGAGAACGATCTGGGTGCCGACGACCAGCAGGAAGATCTTGAGAACATCAGCCATGATCATGTCGATTCACCTCCATCCTCGATAACGTAAGCGCTGTGCGAGAAGTTCGCTGGAGGACCGATCAAGAACCTCGTCA
>JBCCGX010001295.1:0-2848 GCA_039029035.1 Acidobacteriota bacterium
AGTACTGAGCCACAGTGCTAAGTCACCGTGTCGAGCCAGCTTCGACTTCCCGACGCCCGCGTCGGAGTAAAGTCTGCGGGGTGGCCAAAAAAAGAGCCCGGGGAAGTCGACATCGTCGATCTTCCCCGGGCTCCTCGAATCATGCGGAAAACAGATTATTTCGCTAGCGAGGATCTCCGCTCATACTGTTGCGAGCTTCGGGATCCGTCGGCCCCGCGGATCGCGGCACGCCCTTCCCGAATCGGAGGCAAACACAGATGACTTCGGCTGGCCTCTACCTATAGAGACACCATCCATTCCATTTTGTTCAGATTAATTTCGGCGCCGCGGACCTGGCGCTCGACGCGGACCTGGAGCTCGCCGCGGACCTGCCACTCGACGCGGGCCGACAGACGACGATCCACCGAGGCAATTCCCTGGGGTGGTGTATCCTGAGGCCATCGTGCAGGCCTACAAGACTGCAAGAAGAGTCTGAGACCTTTCAGAAAAATCGAAATGGCCCAACGCACCGGAAGCGCCGATCTGCCGCTCCATGTCGGGCGGGTGCCACCGTGGCTGGCGCAGCGCATGGCGCGGCTCGGCCGGGTGATCGTCGAGGCGATCATCCTGCAATATGGCCGCGACGAGCTGCTGCGTCGGTTGGCGCATCCCTTCTGGTTCCAGTCGTTCGGCGCGGTGATGGGCATGGATTGGCATTCCTCGGGCATCACGACGAGCGTCATGGGAGCCTTGAAACGTGGCCTGGCGCCGGTCGAGCAGGAGCTCGGCCTACACGTTTGCGGCGGCCGCGGGCGCCATTCGCGCAAGACGCCCGGCGAGCTCTTGCGCCTCGGCGAGACCGTGGGGCTCGACGGCGACGCGCTGGCGCGCAACAGCCGGCTGGTGGCCAAGGTCGACAGTGCTGCGGTGCGCGACGGCTTCGAGCTCTACCTCCACAGCTTCATCGTCGCCGACGATGGCACCTGGGTGGTGGTGCAGCAGGGCATGAAGCCGAGCGAGCGCCAGGCTCGCCGGTACCATTGGCTGTCAGAAGGCCTGCGCGACTTCGTCGACGCTCCCCACGCCGCGATCGACGGTCCGGCGCAAGGCGAGATCGTCAACCTCACCGACCGCCGGGCCGGGCCGTCGAGGACCGCTCAGGTCGAGCTGGTGAGCGAGGGCCCCGACCGCGTCGTCCGCGTCCTCGAGACCCTGCGCGGCGGCTCGAATCGAACGTTCTTCGATCTCGACCTCCAGGCCCAACCCCACCTCACCATGCCCGCCCACCACGACATCCGGATCAGCGACATCCTGCTGCGGCGCCTGCGCGGTAACCTCGCCGCAGCGGCGGAGCAAGGCCCCAGAGACTTCGCCGGACTGCTGCTCCAGCCCGGCATCGGCGGCCGCACGGTCGAGGCCCTGGCCCTGGTCAGCGAAGTGCTGCACGGCGCCCCCTGCCGCTTCTCCGACCCGGCCCGCTTCGCCATGGCCCACGGTGGCAAAGACGGCCATCCCTTCCCGGTACCTGTCGACGTCTACGACCACACCCTCGCCGTCCTGCGCCAGGCGGTCGACGCCGCCAAGCTCGGCAACGACGAAAAGCTGAAGACCCTAGAGCGCCTCGACGATCAAGCCCGGCGCCTCGAGCGCACCGCTGAGGAACCGACCTTCGAAGCCTTCATGCGGGCCGAGCGTCACAGCAGTCCGGCCTACGGGGGGCGTACCGTCTTTGGCCCGGCCGGAGGCCCACGACCCCTGGCTCGGCCGAGGCCACCCCAGGCTCGCTCTCGGTCAAACCGTGCCGAGCGATCAAACCGTGCCGAGCGATCAAACCGTGCCGATAGAGATCAGCTCGTTCTGCCGGGCTTCGATCCCGATCCCTAAGACGACGAACCGCCGCCCACCACCATCTTGTAGTACCGCACCGCATACTCGATGCCGGAGTAGACGCTGAGCACCAGGGCCACCAATAGGGCGATCTGGCCGAGCTCCTGCCAGGAGCCGAGCTGCTCGTAGAAGATCAGGAGCGCAATGGCCACCACCTGGGAGGCGGTCTTGAACTTGGCCGACCACGAAGCGGCGATGACCAGACCCTGGGTGGCGGCGACGCTGCGCAGGGTGGAAATGGCGAACTCGCGCGCGATGATGGTGACGACGATCCAGGCCGGCGCACGACCGAGCTCGACCAGGGAGATGAAGGCGGCCGAGGTGAGGATCTTGTCAGCCGCCGGATCGAGCAGCTTGCCGAGGCTGGTGACGAGATTCCAGCGCCGAGCGATGAAGCCGTCTAGAAAATCGGTCAGGGCGGCGAAGAGGAACAAGCCGAGGCCGACGAATTCCTTGCCCTCGAACTTGGTCAACAGGACGACGACCAGGATCGGCACCAGCAGAATGCGCAGAAAGCTCAAGGTGTTCGGTACAGAGAACACCTGCTTCTTGGTGAGCGGCGACTTCGGATTCAAGGTGTTGGGGCGGCCTTAAGGCCGAGAGGTTTCAGTAGGTTCTCGGCGGCGCGGTGGTGAACGTGATGCGATTGTTACCACCGCGGCTCATGTAGACCTTCTTGCCTGGGCTGCGGGCACCCGCCTTATCCTTCGCAGCGACCTGGCGCGGCGCCTGCCGAGCCTTCGATCCCTGCCGGACATTCGATTCCTGTCGACTCGCGACCTGCTGGCTGTGGCTCGGCCGCGAGGCGCTGGACGCCGAGTGCCCACGATACAGCCCCAAAACCTTTTGCACGTAGTTTCGGGTCTCTTTGTAGGGCGGGACACCGCCGTATTGGGTTACCGCGCCGGGGCCGGCATTGTAGGCTGCCAGGGCCAGTTTCAGGTCGCCGTCGAAGCGATCGAGCTGGCGCCTCAGGTAAAGC
>JBCCGX010001296.1:0-2840 GCA_039029035.1 Acidobacteriota bacterium
ACCTTCCCCGCCCAACTCGGGCGCAAGGATCGAGCGCCGGGGCCGGTTAGCGGTGTGGTCCATCTCGCCTTCTCCGAGCGCTGCCCGGTGCAGGCTCTACGCCTCCCCGGAAAGCCCGTTTGGGCAACGCAGTTCCATCCCGAGCTCGACCGGGCGACCAATCGCGGCCGCTACGAGACGTATCTCGACGGCTACGCCGCGGTGATGAGCGCCGAGGAGCGGCAAGCCGCCCTCGACAGCTTCGGCGACAGTCACCAGGCCAACACTCTGTTGCGTCGTTTCTTGGATCTGGTTTGGCAGTAGCCGAGAGGCGCCCTCAAGAGGACGGTGACGCCGAGACGCTGCCTTCCCCTGACTCGGAACCCTCAGAGCCCTTGCTATCGGTCGCCAAAGCGTAACGAAAGGCCTCCAGGCGCTCCTTCGCTTCGAGGCTCTGACGAGCGTTCTCTCCCCTGGCCTTTGCAATGACCGGATAACTCAAGACAAGCAACTGCTCGGCCTCGGCAAAGCGCTTCTGAGCCAAGAGCGAGCCTCCAAGGACGCTCTCCGCGTCGGCGATGCGCCAGTGTAAGTGCTGGCGGCGAAACGTCGCGAGCGCCTGACGGACCAGAGCTTCGGCCTCTTGCGGCCGGTCCATGTCGACATAGAGCGCCGCCAGGTGACGCCACAACGGGGCCACCTGCTCTTCACTGCCAATCGCCTCCATGATTTCGAGGGTCTTCAGGTAGTGCTCTTCGGCCACCGCATGATTTCCCTGCAAACGGCTTAGCAGCGCAAGAGCGTTATGGGCCGCAGCTAGACTGCGATCGTTGCCCGATGCCAGTTCTTGGCGGATCGCCAGGCTCTCGAGGGCCAGGGGCTCAGCTTCGACCAGCCGGCCGGCGTTGAGATGCAGCATGGCCAGGTTGCCCGCCACCCGCGCCACGGACTCAGAAGGGCGGCCACCTGTCAACTGGCGCCGAATTGCCAGGCTCTCGCCGTAGAGCGCGGCGGCTTCTTCGACCTCGCCCCGCGCGGCCAACGCCCCAGCCAGCCGATTGAGGCCAGTGACTACCGATTCATCCCGATCACCATAGAGTCGACGCCACATGGCCAGGGCCTCGCGGTACAGCACCACCGCCGAATGGAGGTCCCCACCGGTTTCCAGCGCGTCTGCCCGGGCATCGAGAAATGCAGCCAATTCCTCGCCGTCGCCGTAGCTTTCGAGGCTCTGTCGAATCTTTGCCGCGAAATCGCCCGCATCAATCCCTGGGATGTCATCGGTGAGATTAGACAGGTGCGTCATCGCGTCAGCGAGCTGACGCTCGCGTTGATCGACGTAGCGGACCGTAAAAGCGACGACTGCTGCAACGGTCAACGCTGCAGACAGCAGGATCAGCTTGACTCGGTTGCGCTGAATGAACTTCGACGTGCGATAGATGAATGTTCCACGGCGTGCTGACACGGGTAAACCCTCCAGGTAGCGGCGAAGGTCTTCAATAAGCTCGGCAACGGATGCGTAACGTTGTTTGGGCTCCTTGCGCAGCGCCTTGAGCACGATGCAATCCAGGTCGCCGCGCAGGCGGTGCTGCAAAGCGCGAGGACAGGTGCCGCGCGCGCAGCTGACCGATTCTGGGTCGATGTGGACGGTCCGGCCGCTCGCCGTGACGACGTCTTCAGCCGTGGCGACGATCGAGCTCAGCTTGGTGGGTTCCTGATCGAGGGCCGCCAACCGAATCCGCCCGGCACTGCGCCGCTCGAGGCGGTAGGGGCTATAGCCGGTCAGGATCTCGTAAAGCAACACGCCCAGGGAGTAGACGTCACTTGCGGCGGTGATCGCCTCGTCGCGGATCTGCTCCGGACTGGCATAGGCGAGAGTCATGGGTTGAGTGCCGACGCCCGTCAGGTCGACAACGGTGGTCGAGTCCTCGCTCACCGCGCCAGCCTCGAGCAGCTTGGCAATACCGAAATCGAGCAACTTGGCCTGACCGTCAGGCGTTACCAGGATATTGCCCGGCTTGAGATCGCGGTGGACGACGAAGTTCTGATGCGCGTACTGCACCGCCGCGCAGACGTCGAGCATCAAGCGAATGCGAGCGCGCAGACTAAGCTGCCGTGCGTCGCAATAGCTGATGACGTCCTCGCCCTCAATGAGCTCCATGGCGAAGTACGGGCGGCCGCCCTGGGTTGTTCCGCCATCAAAAATCTGGGCGATGTTGGGGTGATCGAGGCCAGCCAGAATCTGCCGCTCCTGGCGGAACCGCCCAAGCACCTCGTCGGAGCGAGCTTCACGGCTGATCACCTTGAGCGCCACCCGCATCTCGAACTCCTGATCGGCCCGAGCCGCCTCGTAGACCACCCCCATGCCGCCCCGTCCGATCTCGCGCTCGATCCGAAACACACCGACAGCGTCGCCAGCACCGAAGCCAAGCGGCTCGGGCACCAGCGAGACGACCGGATTCTCGATGAAATCCGACGCCTCTTCGGCCGCCGCCAAGAGCGATTCGACCTCGCCCTGGAGCTGCCGATCGCCGCCGCTAGCCTCTGCGACGTACGAAGCGCGACTCGCCTGGGGCAGGTCCAGCGCCTCGCCAAGGATCTCCTGGGCCTTCAGCTTGAGCTCAACATTCACCGAAACGCCTCCTGACAAACCAGCAGCCTTCGCCGTCCGAGGCGACGCGACAACCCATGGCCCATCGGCTCGAAGCCATCACTGGATCTGCGGTGCGCCCTCCGACGAGGCCGACGCGATACTCGCCGACTCTCCAGGTTCCTCATCCACCGCCTCCGACGGTCCCACTCTCGCCCAGTTGAGCAGCCTCGCGATCAGGTCCCAAACGATCGGATCCTTGTGCCGGCTC
>JBCCGX010001297.1:0-2834 GCA_039029035.1 Acidobacteriota bacterium
CCGGCAGGTCTTTCGCGACCTGCCGCTGGATAGCACGGTCGCGTTGCGCGAAGGGGATCCGGAACCCGTGATCGCGCCGCGAGATCGATGACTCCAGAGAAACGTTACCCGAGCTTTACACGGGTTCTACAACCGGCGGTCTCCGTTCGCCGTAATTTTTCGGCGAGCCCATCAACGACCAGGAGATCCGCCATGGTACCGAACCGATCATTCCGTCTGCTCGTCGCCCTCCTCGCCCTACTCTTTGCTCTGCCCGCTCTCGCCGGGCGGGAGGACGACGCCCAACGCGCCAGCAAGAATGGCAAAACCACCGGCACCATCGGTGGTGCTGAAGTCAGCATCGAGTACGGCCGGCCGAAGGTCAAGGGTCGCGAGATCTGGGGCGGTCTGGTGCCCTACGGCAAGGTCTGGCGTACCGGAGCCGACGAGGCCACGACGATCACCTTCTCCTGCGACGTCACCATCGAAGACCAGAAGTTGGCGGCCGGGACCTATGCTCTCTTCACCGTTCCAGGCGCGGATCAGTGGCAGTTCGTCTTCAATCGGGTCGCCGAGCAGTGGGGCGCCTATCGGCACGATGCGAAGGAAGACGCCCTGAGGGTCGCAGCGCAACCGTCCTCGTCCGAGCATGTCGAAGCGATGCAGTTCGCCATCGACGGCTCGCAGGTCATGTTGCACTGGGAGAAGCTGGCCATCGGCTTCAGCGTCGAGGCTGGCTGCTGAGAACGCCCTCCCGCGGCGTTGCGAAGTAGTCTCGCACCGCCGCTTCGGCTGGACGGTCCAGGAAGCGGAAGTCCGGCCGCTTCGAGCTGCCGCGAGAGGCGCTGAAAACCTTCCAAACGAAGACCCCGCGCAGCCAGCCTGGCCGGCCGAGAGCATCGAAGAAGGCGCGATAAGCCAGGGCCTGGTCATCGGTCGAGAATTCGCCGCCTTCACGATGGGGCTCCACCCAGGCGCCCGTGCGAGCCGCATAGCCGACCTCGGTGAGCAGAACCGGTCTGTCGAATCGTTCTGCCGCTTGCCGTAGACGCTCGGCCACGCCGCGTGCGCCTGCGGCCACGGTGGCTGCCGAAGCGTCCTCGCGATCGGCCAAGGGGAAATAGGCGTCGATGCCGACGAAGTCCAGGCGATCCCAGAACGGCGCCTGGTCGTAGTCGCCGAACCAGTTGCCGGAGTAGGTCACGGCACCGGAGAACACGACTCGCACCGAGTCGATCAAGGCCTCCCACTCGCTTCGTCGCTCGAGGGTCTGGCCCAACTCGACGCCGATCGAGAACAGATCGCTGCCAGCCCACTCGGCAAGCAAGGCGTGGTGGACGATGTAGCGACGGTAGGTCTCGAACCAAGCCGTCCAAGCGGCGTCGTCGCGCATGGCGATGTCGCCGGGCCAGCTGTCGCCCGAGATCCAAATGTGCGGCTTCCATAGGACATGGAAGCCGGCAGCGTGGGCCTGGCGCGCCGCGTGCAACGTGCCGATGTCGGTCTCGGAGGCGGGGCTCCGATTCATGAACCGCAGCTCCGGCGCGTCGGCCTGCGGCTGGTAGGCGAAGGGCATCAACGAGACGGCGTTCGAGCCGAGACCCCGCAGGCGCTCCAGGCGTTCGATCACTGACGGGGCGTGGTAACCGCCATCCAGTCGGTTGAACATGGCGAACGAGATGCCTTTCAAGAAGGGTATGGCGCTGGGCTTTGTCCGCATGGATGCGGCGACTTTCTGACGAGCGGAGGCCTTTCTCACGGAATCAGCCAGGGCCCCGAGATGGGCTTCGACCGCCGCCGCTGTCGGCAGCCGCTCGAGCTTCTGGCGCAGCGTCTTGCCAGGCAAGGCGTCCACCAGACTGGCCGCGACGGGCACCCAAAGCGGTTCTGACGAGTCGGCTTGGCGTTCGCTGGCGAGCAACTGCTCGGCGGTCGGTAGGACCTTGGCGGTGGCGAGCCGTGGCAGCCAGTCGGAGGCATCGTGTCCGAACCACTTGCGAGAAAGCCATAGCGCCGCGCCGCGCTCGATCCACGGTGGCAGTCCTTCGGCCAACCCGGCCCGGGTGAGCAGGGCGCGGGCCAGCTGGTAGCGATAGGCAGCGCCATCCTTGGGATGCCAGACGAGATGCACGGCACCATCCGACGCCAGCACTGCTTCGCCGATATTGCCCAGGTAACGACCCTGGGTCACGTAGTCCTGCTCGATCACCAGGCGGATCGGGGTCTCGAGCGACAACGGAATCCGTTGCGCCATCTCGAAGGCCGCGATCTCGAGATCCACCACCATTTCTCGGACGTCACGGCGCTCGGCGACCTCTCTTGTCGACCGCAGCTCGATCTTCCGGCCGGCGATCGTCCGCATCGCCGCATAGTAGGCTCGGCGGCTCTCGAAGTCGTTGCGCTCGGTCGCCCGGTCCAACGTGACGCCGGTCTCACCCTCGATCCACAGGCCGCTGCGCTCGAGCCAGGTGGTCTCGCGCAGCAGGTAGTCGAAAGGCTTGTTCTCGCGGTCCCACATCCGCGCGCCGGCTTCCTTCAGCATGACCAGGCGGCCGAGCTCGATCAGCCGCTCCTCGTCCTTGCCGGCAACCACCCAGGTGCGTTTCTCGGCGTGAGGCAACCGCACAGCCAAGGCGAGCTCGGGATCCGAGTAGCTCGTGCGGTCGAGCGACAGGCGTTCGCCTTCGAGCCGTACCGGTAGCCCATCGAGCAGCTGACGGATCGAATCGTCGACCGGCAGGGGCCGAACCAGAATTTCGACGTCTCCGCGGACGTTTGGGCCGGCGATGACCTCCAAGGTCTCGTTGGTCCGACGCAGCCAGCTGATCCAGTCGTCGATTCGCAATTCGCTGAGG
>JBCCGX010001298.1:0-2834 GCA_039029035.1 Acidobacteriota bacterium
TCCAGGGTCGGCCGCTCGCGGGTCGGCTCGCTGTAGGCGAACCACACCCGGGTCATCTCGGCCAACTTCAGCGAAACGAACTTCTCGAGCAGGTTGCGACGCTGCACGTGAATCACCCTGGCCTTCACCTGTCGCAGGTGCTCGTAGACGTCGACGAACGCGTCGACCGCATGCCAGTGGAAGAGCTTGAAGCCGATCGCCCGGGCTTCGCCCGTCGGGCGGTAGACTACCGTGTCGAGCAGCGCCTTGGCGCTGTCGAAGACCCGCCATTCGGGCCGGCAGGCGCTGCCTAGGACCTCACCGTGGATGTGGATCTCGGGATGGGGGCTCAGCGAGACGTGCAGCAGGCCGCTGCCGTCCCGAGCGTCCGAGGTGACGACGAATGGCTGAAAGTCCGGCATCGACAACGACTCGCCACCCCCGATCAGTGGCTCTCCGATCTGGCCGGAGCGTAGCACAGGGGGCAAAGCCTCGACCTTGCATCCCGCTCAGACACGCAGGCCGAAACCAAGGTCACCAGGAACCTAAACCCACCGACGAGGGCACCGTCTGGGACTGTCGGCTCAGTCCCCTGCCGGACAGCCGTCGTCGATCCACTTCGTCAACAGGGTGATCTCGTCGCGGGACAGCTCACGGGTGACCGGCATCAAGCCAGGGTCGGCGAAGTCGAGATTGATCAGGGCCTTGATGCCACCGCTGGCGCCCTTCACCGACTCGTAGTCCGACAGGTCGAAGAACTTCCGCATGTAGGCGTAGAGGACGTAGAACTGGTAGAGGATCGGCCCCGCGTCGGCGGCCCAGGTGGGCTGATCCGGGACCTCGGTACTGTTGAAAATCTTCACCGTGAAAGCGGAGGGCGCCTGGGAGTTGGCGTTGTACTGCGCCGACCAGGGCCCGCCGACGAAGTACAGCTGGCCGTTGATGTTCTCCCGCCGAGGCGGCTTGGGTTCGGGGTTGCAAGCTGACAACGGGACCGCCACGTGACCACCGGCACCGGTGGTCGCTGTCGCCGGGAAGGTCAGAGCGCCGGCAGGCTCGTTGTTGATCGGATGACCCTTCGGTGACTTGGCTTCGATAATCGATAGCTGTACCTCGTAGTCTGCCAAGGGCTCACCGAAACAGCTTGCCCACAGATCAACGGTGGTCTCGTCGCCCGGCTGCATGTAGACCGTCGACTGATCGACGGTGACATAGATGCCGTTGGCATTCTCGGCCAGGGAGACGAACATCGGCCCTTCGGTCGTCTCCACTGGCTGGAACGGGCCGTGGGCGTAGTCCGGCGATGGGCTCTGGGTAGTCAGGATCGCCAAGCGCTGACCTTGGCTCTCGGCAGCGGTGGCGTCGACCAGGAAGATGCCGCCGGTCTGACGGAAGCTGTGCTTGTAGTCGTACTCGCCGAGCAGAATCGGCTGGCCTTCATCCGGTAGAACGGCGGCCCACATCGAGCCCTGGTCGATCGCCGGGCCGCCGGTGGACTGCTCGGGAAAAGCGTTGCTGAGGTCGATGCTGAGCAGCCGCCTGCCCCCTTCGACGATGCAGGTCGCGGCCGGAGCGTTCCACATGATCGAGCCCGGCGTCGGGCTCAGCATGCGCTTGGCCACCTTGTAATGCGGCGCCGCCGACTCTTGCGGGCCGATCGAGCCGACAATCTTGCCGACGCGGAAGGCGGGATTCAGATGGTGGCCGTGGTAGCCGTAGCCGGTGAAGTTGATCGACAGGCCGTGCTCGCTGGCCGCTTGCAGTTGCTGCAGAAAGGGAGAGGACGAGATATCGCCCCATTCCAGACTGACATCCTTGCCGCTGATCTGGCAGTCCACCGGAAAGTACGACTGCATCGTGCCGCCTGCGACGTTGTCGCCACTCGACGACGGCACCCGGCCGAACCAAAGATTCTTCAAGCACCCCTCCTGCTCGAAGTAACCGCGCAACAACAGGTTGCCGGCGGCGTCGGAGAACTCGAACACCAGACCAAAGAAGCGGGTGTGGGTCTGCTCGTCGACATCGAGATCCACCAACTTGGCGGGATTGCCCAGGAGGTCGGTGTTGTTCTGGAAGGTCGCTGTCAGCACCGGGTCGTCGCCGGTGACCGGTTCCCCGTTCGGCCCCAGGCAGCTTTCGACCGAGCCTTCGAGGCTGAAGGTTGCCGAGCCGTAGGGATTCCACGACGGTTGGACCGGACTGCCCTCCTCCGGCTCGTTGTAATTACCCGCGACGTTGTTGATCGTCGAGGGATCGGCAGTGAACGTTCCAGCGAACTGCAGGCGGGGAAAATCGAGATAGCTCATGGGACCTCCGGCATGGGGGTTGGTGCTCGGGTCTTCGAGACGCGCTCTCGAAGACCCGGCCGGCCTTGATCTGTCGGTGGCGAACGACACAGATAGATTATCAAAGTCAAGACTCAGCGGACGATCACGAGCGGAACTACTTCGCACCGGCATCGTTCTAAACTCTCTGTCCGAGAGCCTTCGCGGCATCACAACCTGACCCCGGATCCGACAATGAAGAAACACATCGTTCTCCTCGGCGACTCGACGTTCGACAACCAGGCCTACACCGATGACGAGCCCGACGTGATCTCTCACCTACAGGACGTGCTGCCAGCGCGCTGGAAGGCCAGTCTCTGCGCGGTGGACGGCAGCACGGCGCAGGAGCTCTCGGCACAGATCGGACGCACTGCCAAGCGTGCCTCACACCTGATCGTCTCGGTGGGCGGTAACGACGCTCTGATGAACGCCGACATCCTCGACACCCCGGTGAGCTCGACCGCCGAAGCCTTGACTCTCTTCGGCCAGCGAGTCGACCGCTTCGAGGTCGCCTATCGCTCGGCAATCGAA
>JBCCGX010001299.1:0-2828 GCA_039029035.1 Acidobacteriota bacterium
CCTTGAGCCGTCTAACTACCCGTCTTCCCTCGCTCCGCCCAGCAGGATGTTGAGCAGCAGGTTGAGCCCAACGGCGAGGATGACTGCCAGGACCACGGTGTTGGTGAACAGCAATCGGGCTATCGCAGGAAGAGCCTCCAGCCAGACTTCGCCGAGGGCGTAGCGGGTGTAGATCGGCACCGTGATCGCGCCCACCAGGGTCGTGCCGATGACGAAGGAGTTGGCGGTGGTGGGCGCCGCGGCGGCGAGCAGGCGTACCCCCGAACTGACGATCATGCCGCAGACGAGCACGAAGACACCGCCTAGGACCGACCGCGGCATCGCTACCAACAAGGCGCCGAACTTCGGACAAAGGCCATAGAGCACCAGAATGACTGCCGCAATGCGCACGACGAAGCGGCTGGCGACGCCGGTGGCAGCGATGATACCGACGTTCTGGGTGTAGCTGGTGCAAGGAATCGATCCGAGACAGGTCGCCAGAAGACTGCCCACCCCTTCGGCGAAAATGCCGCGATTCATGTGCTTCACCCGATAAGTCTCGCCCGAGACAGCGCAGGTGGCGGCGTAGTCCCCCAGGGACTCCACCATCGAGCCTAAGTAGCCCACCGCCACGCCGAAGATGGCGACATAGGTGAACTCCCAGCCGAAGCCCGGGCCGCCGTAAGGGAAGAGGCGCGGCACACCGAGCCAGGGTTTGTCGGCTACCAGGCTCCAATCGACTTCGCCGAGCAGCGAACCGCCGATGAGGCCGACGATCCAGATCGACAGAAAGATCGCTCCCCGCGCCAGAATGCCGCCCGCCACGTCGCGCAAGGCGATCTGCAACACGAAGATCAGGCCGATCACGGCCACCGCCAGACCAACGCCCAAGAGCCCACCGTCGCCGATCGCCAAGCGCACCGCGAACTGTCCGAGGGCGAGGCCGATCGCAACGATCACCACGCCGGACACGGCCGCCGGGAAAAGCCGGCGCAGCTGTCCCAGGACCCGCGAAGCCCCGACCAGCGACTCGAGCAGGGCGCCGACGAAGGCGCCGCCCCACATCGCCGGTGCGCCGAGCTGGGCGCCGATCGGCGCCAGGGTGCCGGTGAGGGTCGCGGAGGGGCCTTGGATGATCGGCAGCCGATTGCCCACCGTGGTCTGGATCAGCGTCGCCAGGCCCATCGCCAGCAAACACGAATTGATGAACTGCGCTTTCTCGGCCGCCGCCATGCCGATCGCACCGGCCACCGCCAGAGGCAAGACGAAGGGCGAGATGTCGACCAGGGTGTGCTGCCAGCCGTAGAGAATCGATTCCCACCAGGTCGCGGGTCGCTCGTCGATCCGGTAGGCCGGCTCCTGCACCACCGGGACGTCGTCCCACACCACTTCGCTCTCGTTGCTGCTGGCCGCCTCGTTGCTCATCCTTCCACCGTCCCTAGGGTTCGTCTCCGACGCCCAAGTCACCTCCCTCGGGTACCAGCAGACTCGGCGTCAGACCGCGCTCCTCGTCGCTGCCGGGCACCAGGTTGTCGAGCAGGATGCCAAAGATCGCCGCTACCGCCATGCCGGTCGAGCCGATCGCGGTGACGATCCCCGCCAGCGTATCGCCCATCCAGGCCAGATGACCCTCCACCGAGGGCAGGTAGAGGGCCAGCATCTGGCCCGGCAACAAGCCATCGACGCTGCCGCGGGCAGCGAAGTAGGCCGGCATCGACAGACCCATGAAGAGAGAGAAGCCGGCGATGAAGAGATTGCGGTCGCTATTCAGGTCCGCCCTGGCCAGTTGCTGCACCCCGATGGCAGCGATCAGTCCGAAGAGGGCGCAGTAGAGGCCGCCCACCACCGAGCCGGGAATGGCGGCGGCGAGGCCACCGAACTTGCCGAAGATGCCGAGCAGTACCAGGATCACGCCGCCGACCTGCACCACCCAGCGGGAGACCACCTTGGTCAGGCCAACGAGGCCGATGTTCTCCGAGTAGGAGGTGGAGGCGAAGCCGCCAAAGACCCCGGTCAAGAAGCAGCCGATCCCCTCCGAGCCGATACCCCGGTTGAGCTGGCGCGACGACGGATCACCCTTGCCGGCCATGTACGACACCGCGTGGTAGTCCCCCACCGATTCGATGATCGATGCCAGGTAGCCAGCCAGGACAGCCAAGAAGAAGCCGAGGTGGAATTTCGGCCAGCCCCAGGGAAAAATGAGCTCGGAAGGCGACAGGCGAATCCATTGGGCCTCCCGCACCGGCTCGAGGTTGATGTACGACGGGTGGCCCGGCGGAAAGACACCGGTGCGCGACAGGACGAAGCACAACGTGGTGACCACCGCCACCGCGGTGAGGATCGGGAAAAGCTGAAAGAACCTCTTCTTGCGCGACAGCACCAACGAGAAGACGATGATCAGCAGAATCGTCAGGCCGGCGATCGGCCAGTGCGTGCCGGCCTTGGGCGCGCCGTGCTGGAACAGAGCCAGGCCGATCAGCATGATCACCGGCCCGATGACCACCGGCGAAAGCACCTTGCGCAGGGTGCCGACCAGGCCGCTGAAGCCAAAAACCATCTCGACCACGGCACCTGCGATCACCGCACCGGCGATGTAGCGCATCGCCAGAGGGCCGACCGCCTGGCCGGTCGCTGCCGCCTCGTCGGCGACGCTAGCGATGATCAGAAAGAAGGCGCTCAGGAAGGCGAACGACACGCCTTGCACGATGGGCAAGCGCGTACCGAAGGTCGCCTGCACCAAGGTTGCCAGCCCCGAGCACAGCATCACCGCCGAGATCAAGCGGGCGATCTCGGCCGGGCTCATCTGCATCGCCGGCCCGAGCAACAGCGGCACGCTGACCGTGGCACCG
>JBCCGX010001300.1:0-2820 GCA_039029035.1 Acidobacteriota bacterium
CCGCGGCAGCGAAGGACAGAGCGTGGCGCGAGGTGCCCGAAAAGCCGTCGGTATGTCCGAAGATCGTGATCATCGTGTCAGCACCGCAACTCTATGGCTCGCCGCTCTCCGCCAGCAACAGCCCCAAGGGAATCCCCAAGCAGGTTGCACCGACAGTCGAGTGGATGGCGGAGAGGCGAACAACCGTGGCGGCTGTCGAGTCGGCAACATGGGCCCGTCGCGAGTCTTCGACAGCCGGTGGGAACGCCGAGTTGGACATTGCCCTGGCCATCCCAGCCGCTGCGAAAGGCCCTTGGGGGTTGCGCAACGCCACGGCAGCAGGCTCCCAGACCATCGAGCCTCGCCCGAGGCGCCCGAAACCTACTGGGAAGGCCAAGGAAATCATTTCCCTGGCGATCCCACTGCTTGTTTCGGACTTTGAACCCTGTCTAGAGCGTCGAACATCCAGTGGGAAGGCCAAGGAAATCATTTCCCTGGCGTTCTCACTTGCTTCTAGCGGCTCTTTGCGAGGTCGAGAGTTCGGGTCAGCCGTTTCTCAGCGCATAGATCCTCGTTGGGAATGCCAAACGGGCGATGGGAAGATCAAGTCTGAGTCTTCCCTGATGTTCCCACCGGCCCTCGGGGCGCCTTGGCTCGTTACGATGGGTCGGCAACGCGTGGAAAGGTCAGGTTCGGCAGTTCCTCGGGCTTCCCATCGCCTGCGGCCGACTTTTGGTGCCGAGGCGGCGCTCGAACCGGGGCTGGTTCATCGGTCTTCCGAGGACCGCACCCGGCGTTCACACCTGCTGTGGTCTTGGCCAGCGGATCGGTGCCGTGGCGCAGTTTTTTCAGCCGGATGGCAAATCAGAACGCCGTCCCGCGTCTGTACCTCTTTAGTGCTTGCCATAAGTGTAGGCGCCGGAGATCCAGATGGGACGGTTACCACGCTTCATACCCGACAACGAGGACGGTGTCCTGGTCGAAATCACCAGCCGGGTCATCGGTGCCCGGGCGATGTTGGTACCGTCACCCGCGCCTCAACGGCTCAACGAAGTCGTCGTTGGGGTCCTCGGCCGTGCCTTGGACGTCGCCCCGCTGGAGCTGTGCTCCACCGTATGGCTCGCCAACCATGTCCACTGTCTGGTGGTCGTCCGCGACCAGCAACAGCTGTCGCGCTTCATGCACCACCTGGGGTGCAATATCTCCAAGGAGATCGGCGGCCGGCTGCGTAGCTGGCGCGGCGCTTTCTGGGAAGGGCGCTACACCAGCATCGTCGTCTCCGACGAGCCCGAGGCGCAGTGGCGCCGGCTGAAGTACCACTTGAGCCAAGGCGTCAAGGAAGGCTTGGTCAGATCGCCGTTCCAGTGGCCCGGCGTCCATGCCGCGTGGCCCCTCGTCCACGGTGAGCCGCTGGAAGGCTATTGGTTCGATCGGTCGAAAGAATGGTCGGCCAGAAACCGCGGCCTCAACCTCGGTCGCTACGACTTCGCCACCCGTTATCGAGTGGGCTTTGCGCCGCTGCCTGCCTTCCGCCACCTGACTCCGGAGGAGTACCGCAGTGAGGTTGCGGAGCTGATCTGTGAGATCGAAGCAGAGGAAGAGGAACATCGAGGCGGCGCTCCGGTCGCTGGCGTGGAGAAGATCCTGAGCCAGAATCCCTACGAGGCGCCCACCCGGCAAACCAAACGATCCTCCAAGCCGCCTTTTCACGTCGCGTCGAAGTCTGCACGGATGCATCTCGCATCGGAGCTCTCGGCGTTCCTGGAAGAATACTGGCCTGCGTCGCAGGCGTTGCGCAGCGGTAATCTGAAAGCTGCTGGCTGGTTTCCCGAAGGCTGCTATCCGCCGGCACTCGCCTTCACCAGCGGAATGCCGCCAAGAAAGCCACCCCTGCCACCAACACGGCGGCTCGACGTTCTGGACTCGGGTGAGATTGCACGGGGTGAAATTTCGGTGGTCGAGGTCCCTTTGACCTTCGATACTGCCTCCCAGGTCGTACCCCGCTCCCGCGGACAACCTCCCTGAGTCTGTCGAGAGGCATCGCGTCGGCCCGGGTCAGGCTACGCGGTGTGTGACCACGGACAGATCAGAGGCCTGATTGCTCGATGTCCTCAGCGACGTCCAGGGTAAGTGCGGTCGAAAGTAGGGGGGCTGAAGAACATCAGGCAATCACACGTCTTGAGAAGGTCGATTTGACGCTTTAGCCAGGAGTATCAGTCCAGTTTGCTTGTGGTGGGAGGGGCTACTGTTGCAGGAGGCGCCGTAAGTCGCCTCTTTGCTGATGATTAGAGATGCCTGTCACCACATCCTCGCCGCGCTTGGGCATGACGCAGACGCTCGACGAGGTGATTCAGGTCCGGTTCGGCCCACAGACCGCAGTCTTCGCGGCGCGTGAAGACTCGCCCGTCGTCGGCCGGCACTGGCTGCCGGACCTCGACGAAGTCGGCCACGCTGTCGTCGAGCAGCTCTTCCAGGGCGCCGAATCGAGGCACGATCACTGGCTTGCCGCAGGCCAGGGCCTCGAAGACCGGCAGCCCCCACCCCTCGCCACGCGTCGCCAGGGCAAAACAATCGCAGGAGCTGTAGAGCAGCACGAGGCGCGGCAAGGTCGTCGGCGGGCTACAGGTCACCGGCGCGTGAGGGCCCAGGTCGAGATCGCTCAGGGCCTTCTCGAATCGCCACTGTGGGTCGTTGCCGTGGCTGGTGTGCAGCACGAGCTCCACCGGGTCGTCGGGCGCGAAGGCTCGGGCCCAGGCCCGGAGCAGCAGATCGTGGCCCTTCCTCGGCTCCCATTTGCCGACCGACAGGAAGCGAAACGGGCGGGTTGGCAAGCCGGCTCGC
>JBCCGX010001301.1:0-2819 GCA_039029035.1 Acidobacteriota bacterium
AGTCCGGTCGGCGACCTGCCGGCGCCGTTGGTCGAGCGCTTCGAGATCACCTATCTGCCGAGCGCCTCGGCCCTCGGCCGCCTGGACAACGAAGGGCCGTCGAGCGACTGGCTCTTCGCCGGCTTCGGTGATCCCGAGCCGATTGCGGCCAGGTCTCGGGACGGCCAACGGCTCGCCCACCTGGTCGACGGGTTCGACCTGCCGGCCTTACCGGCCAGCCGGCGCGAGCTGGCGACGATCCATCGCCTGCTCGGCGGCGACGGCGAGGTCCGGCTCGGTGGCGAGGCGACCGAAGCCGCCTTACGCTTCGCCGCCGACCGCGGTGCACGGATCCTGCACCTGGCGACCCATACCGTGGTCGACGAGCGTCCCGGCCAGGGGGCGGCCATCCTGCTGACCGCTGCCGATGACGACGACGGCCTGCTGCGGCCGGCGGAGATCGCAGAGCTCGAGCTGCGCACCGACCTCACCGTCCTCGCCGCTTGCCGCTCGGCCCTCGGTGGGTCGGAGAACGGACGCGCTTTCGCGTCCCTCACCGGCTCGCTCCTCGCGGCCGGCTCCTCCGCCGTGGTCGCCAGCCTGTGGAATGTCGACGACGAGGCGTCGGCCGCGTTCATGGAGCAGTTCTACTACCAGATCAGCCGCGGCGAGACGCCTGCGGCGGCGCTGCGCAAGGCCAAGCTGCGCCTGCGGGCTGATCCGACCTGGGATCGGCCGGAGCTATGGGGAGCGTTTATCCTGATCGGCGAGGCGCCGCGCCTCTTGCCGGCCTGGCGGATCCCCCCCGGGTCTTGGCTCGCCGCGGTCTTGATCCTCGGATTCGGCGTGGCGCGATGGCGTCACAACCGCTCGCGCGACTCACTGCCAACGTGACAGATCGCCCGATTCGAAGCCGTCACTGAAGACCAGGCTGCTGGCACCGAGAACCAGGACGTCGCCGACCAGCTGCAAGTCGATCGGACCGCCCGCCGGATCGTCGAGGCGGGTCAGCAGCGGATCGAGTGTGACCAGCGACTGGCTGCCGGTCGGCAGGGTCGTCGCGGTCGGCAAGGCGATGCGGATGAATTCTCCCGGCACCTCGTTGAGAGTCCCGGCCGCGGAGCCGAAGGTCACCACCACTCGCCCCGGCACCGTATCGTCGACGGTAAACGACGCCATGCCGTGGCGCTCGTCCATGGTCACAGTCGGTGGCCCAGCGGCGAAGGCCGGATCGAATTCGAGCGCCACTTGCCCCGAGCCGATGAGAAAAAGCTCAGAGGTCTCGATGCCGAGAATCGCCACGTCACCACCCGGTACCTCGTCGCCCTCGGCGGCGAGCTCGTAGGGTGCTCCCGGCTGGCGGACGGTCAGGGTCCCGCCACGGAGCTCGAGGGGGATGGTCTGGCCGCTATCGTCGAGAGTGAAGGTCTGCCCCAGATCGAGCTCCAAAGGAAACTCTTGCCCGGGGGTCAGGCTGCTGTCGAGGCGAAAGAAAAACACTGCGAGAGGACCATCGGCCCAATTGATGGTGGCCGAGAGGGATTCGAACTCGACGATCAAGGTCTGGCTGGTGCCATCGAAGGTCTCGGTGACCTCAACGTCTCCTAGCTCGCTGTAGACCCGCACTTCCTCCAGGGTCGCGAAAGGACTGCCGCCCCCTTGAGCACGGCCAGTGCCGCGAAAGCAGATCTGCCCTTGCGAGATGCTGCGCGGGGCATAGGTCCGCAGAACCACCGCCACCCGCTCCCCGGCTTCCCCCGCGGTGTCGTTGATCCGCAGCGTCAGCTCCTCGCCGGCGCGCGAGACGGCCGGAGCCAGAATGACGAGTCCGAGTGCAAAGAGACAGGGGTGAAGGGCCGGGAATCGTTTTTTCGCCATGGTGAGGATCATCCTTGTTGAGACGCCGAAGACCGTCCAGAGGGCGCATCAGACGCCTCCGCCAGGTCGATCGAAAACGTGACCGGACCGGACCTCGCCAACCGTCGCCCACCAGCGTCGAGCGCCTCGACGCTCCAGTAGTAGACCACGCCGCGATGCAACTGCTCCATCGCCGTAGCGGGTAGCTCCGCTGTTGGTGCTTCAGCGGCGGCCGCCGCCACCTCGGCCTGCCAAAGCACGGTGCCATCGACCGCCAGCAGTTGCACGACGTAGCGCCGGGCCGCGCCGACCGCCTGCCAGGCGAGCGCCGACGGCACCGCAGAGACGGTTCCAAGAGGTGCCGACGGCTGGATCGCCAGGCTGCGCTCGACCGATCCGCCGGTGGCCGCGGGCAAGGCTGGGGCCCCCATCTCCAGGCTGCGAATCCAGGTCCCGAGGCCCAGCACCAGCACCATCGCGGCCGCCATCTGCCAGCCGGCGAGAGTACCCCTGCGGCGGGAGGGCCGAGCGGCGGGCCGTGGCGCAGGCTGAGCGAGGCCGGACCGTGCGGCCCTCTCGGCCGGGCTCGGCCTCGTCATCCGTTGGGCGGCTCGCCGACGCGCTGCGGCGATTGCCTCCGCCAAATCTTCGCCGGCGAAAGGCTTGGCCAGAAAGCTGACGTCACCCTGCTGCAGGCGCAGCAGCAGCTCAGGGTCATCGCCGCGGCTCGACATCAACACCACGGCCAACCAGGGGGCCTGCGCCAGCAGAAGGTCAGCCACCTCGATCCCGCTCGGACCCGGCATGAAGAGGTCGGTCACCAGAAGATCAAAGGCGTCACTGGCGGCTAGCGTCAACGCCTGTCTGCCATCGGTTGCGACCGTGACTGTGTGCCCCATGGCCTGCAGGAGCTCACGGGTCGCTGCCCGAAGCTCAGGGTTATCGTCGATCAGCAGGGTTCTGATGGAGGTCATGGTCGGCTC
>JBCCGX010001302.1:0-2816 GCA_039029035.1 Acidobacteriota bacterium
CCCGATGCGGAAGGGCGGCTCGATCAGCGAGTTATGGGCGTACTTTTCCGCATCCCACAGCTTGGGCTTGTACTTGGGATTGGGGATCTTGCGGAAGCCGAGAGCGCCGGACGATTTGGGGTCCTCACACTCATCCAGCCAGAGGCCGAACTCATCCGGCTCGGTGGCGGCCTTGCAGCCCGGATCGTTGATCAGGCCCAGGTTCTCGAACCGCTGGTCTCGCTCGCGCGAGTCGAGGATTTTCAGGAGATCGATTTTGCCTAACGTCGCGATGGTGAAGTCACGGAACATCTCTTCGCCGCCGCCGGTGTAGAGATACCAGGCGCAGCGGCCGAGATTCTCTTCGTCCGACAGGTTCGGGTCAGGTGGCAGGTAGCCCAGCTCACCACAGAGACCTTGCAGTGCAGGATGGTTGCTCAAGTCCGGCAGCTCGGGGCCCCCCTGGCCACACCCTGCTGCCAGCAACCCCACCAAGAGCAATAAAGATACGACAGGCAATTTAGTCATCATGATCTCCTTTTTGGATCATGTGACTATATCAAGGATCTGTAGACGACCGACTCGCGGCCGGCCCCACAAACAGCTCGGCCGGCCCTTTCGAGCCGGCCGAGTTATGCGAGCCGAAGTCGGCTCACGGTGCAGACAGAGGGCGCTGGATCAGCTACCAGCCTGCTTCTTGGCGGCGGCGATCAAGGGCTCGAACTTCGCCAGGGGCTGGGCGCCGTTGAGGAAGCGACCGTTGACGAAGAAGCCCGGGGTGCCAGTGACACCGTACTTGCCGCCGGTCGCCATCGCGGCGTCGACCGCGGCGACGGCCGCTTTGTACTCTTCGGACTCTTTGTTCTCAGCGCAGTTGGTCCACGCGTCCATGTCGATCGAGCTGCCGGCCAGGAAGCCCTTCGATTTCTCGATCACGTTGCCCGGGTTGATCGCCTTCTGATTCTCGAAGTAGTCGTCGTGCAGGCTCCAGAACGCGTCGTTGTTCTGCAGGCCGGCACAGTGCGCGGCGACCGCCGCCGGCTTGGCCCACTGGTGGAAGCCGAGCGGGAAGTGCTGGAACACGACCTTCACGTCGTTGGGATACTTCTCGAGGATCTCATCGACCGTCTTGGCACCGCGGGCGCAGTAGGGGCACTGGAAGTCGGAGTACTCGACGATGGTGACCGGAGCGTCGGGGTTGCCGCGATACGGATGACCGGCGACGGCGGCTTCGAGCTCCTTGTTGCGCTCGGCGGCCTCCGCCAGCTCTTCGGCTTCCTTGCGCGCCAGCTCGGCCTGGATCTGCCCTTCGTCGAGGCTCACGTCGATCGGATCGGTGACGAAGTAGAGCTGTTTGTCGTCGCTCGAGACGAGGAAGTTCTGTGTCTGCTGGCCGTTGATGGTGAAGCTACCCTTGTCGAGCGAGCCGAAGGCGCCCGTCGCGATCTCGTTCATCACCACGTTGGCCTGTGCCAGTTGGGGGTACTTCATCTTCAGGTTGGCCAGGATTCGGCCTTTGCGGGCGTCGGCGTCGCTTTGGCCGATGGCCGCCTGGCTGACTGCCAGGCCGAGGATCGTCAGGAGGAAGACGGTAAACAGCTTTCGCATCGGATGCTCCTTTGGGAGATGGTCACCCATTCGGGTCGGGTTCGCACCGGAAGTCGAAACGCCTTCCGGCTGGGTCGTTGAAATCTTGGGGAGTGTGGCTCGGAGGAGGCCTTCGGGGCTGCGCTTCGTCAGGGTGCGGCTGATCTGAAGCGCCACAAAGGCTCAAAGCCTAGCAAATCATAGACCATATCCCTGCCAGACGGGCACAGACGACGGTTGAGCCTGGTAAATAAGCCGTAAAAGCTCAGAAATTGATCGTCCGTTTGTCCACTGCCAGGGCCGCTTCCTTGACCGCTTCGGCCAGGGTGGGGTGGGCGTGCACGCAGCGTGCGATGTCTTCGCTCGAGGCGCCGAACTCCATCGCCGCCGCCGCTTCGGCGATCAGGTCGCCAGCCCGTGGACCGATGATGTGGACCCCCAGCACCCGATCGGTCTCGGCGTCGGCGAGGATCTTCACCTGGCCATCGGTTTGTCGCAGGGCCTTGGCGCGGCCGTTGGCGGAGAAGGGGAACTTGCCCTTGCGGTAGGCGATACCGGCGTCTTTGAGCTCTTCCTCGGTCTTGCCAACGGAGGCGATCTCGGGATGGGTGTAGGCGATACCTGGGATGGTGTCGTAGTTGACGTGGCCGATGCCGGTGGCGATGAACTCGGCACAGGCGACGGCTTCGTCTTCGGCCTTGTGCGCCAGCATCGGCCCGGCGATGACGTCGCCGATGGCGAAGACGCCTTCGGCCGAGGTGCGGAAGTGCTCGCCGACCGGGATCCGCCCCCGTTCGTCGACCTCGATGCCGACGGTCTCGAGGCCAAGGTTCGCGGTGTAGGGCTTGCGGCCGACGGCGACCAGCACCCGATCGCATTCGATCGGGTCGGCGCCCTCGACCTCCACGATGCAGCCCTCGCCCTCCACCCGCGCTCCGGTGACCCGTGCTCCGAGCTGGAACTTCAGACCCTGCTTCTTGAACAGCGCCTGGGCACGCTTGGCGGTTTCTTTGTCGGTGCCCGGCAGAATGCGCTTCAGGTATTCGAGTACCGTGACCTTGGCGCCCAGGCGGCACCACACGGATCCCAGCTCGAGGCCGATGAACCCGGCGCCGATCACCACCAGGTGCTCCGGTACCTCGGAGTAGGCCAGGGCCTCGGTAGAGGAGCCGATGCGGTCCCAATCCATCTCGACCCCGGGCAGGGTCGTCACCTCCGAGCCGGTGGCGAGGATCACGTGCTTGGCCGAG
>JBCCGX010001303.1:0-2808 GCA_039029035.1 Acidobacteriota bacterium
AGCTAATCCGGAAAACCCACGCTCTCCCGCACCTTGCGAGCCTGCCACAGGTGACGGCGCTCGTGGCTGGCAAGGAAAGCAAAGGCGGCGCCGATGCGCAGCCGGATGAGCTTCGAAACAGGGGTGGCGATCTTCACCTTGCCGACATCGAGGCCGTCGGCCGAGCTCAGCAGCTCGACGAAGCGATCTTTCGCCGCCGCGTACTCGTCCAGAGTCTCGGCCAGGGAGTAGGTCGGCCGCGATGCCGATGGGCGAAAGATGCCGGGCGCCGGTATCCGCCGCTTCGGCGGCGGCTCCATCGAACGGATCGCATAACGTTCGAGGAAACTGTAGCGCACCGGTCCACCGACGGTGAAGCCGCGCTCACGCGTCGTCTCGATGCCGCGCGCCAGGGCCTCGCAGTAGGGTCGTGCGACGGCGTTCAGATGATCGAAGCACTGCGCCATCGACCAGCGCTCGGCCGTCGGCGCCCAGTTGAACTGGTCGTCACTCAGGCCGTCGGTCAACTGCGCGGCGTCGCGCTTCAGGTCTTCGAACTGGCGCACGTACTCGTCCAGCGGTGCGTGCAAAGGCTTGCCGGTGGCGGATGGGCTACTCATGACGGCAGATCATACAGGGGAATACGGCGACACTTCAGATACCATCCGGGCAGGAGGATCGAATGACCACGAAGCGCGAAACGAAGCTGCATTCCATCCTAACCCTGGCGACAGTGACCGCCTTGGTCCTAGGACTCACGGCCTGCGGCGGCAACGAGCCGACACCGACCGCTGAAGGAGCCGATCCGGTGAGCCAAGCCCCCATCGACCTCGACCCGATCGCCGAAGCCTATGTCCGACTGGTGCTCGACGTCGGCCAGCACGACGGCGACTATGTCGACGCCTACTACGGACCCGAAGAATGGAAGACAGCGGCCGCGGCCCAGACGCGCCCGCTGGCAGAGATTCGCCAGGCCGCGGCGGAACTCGTGGACGACCTCGGCGACGAGACAGCGAGCGGCGACGACGAGCTGGTCGCCCTGCGCTGGCACTACCTGCGCCGCCAGCTCGAAGCCCTGATCGCCCGGGTCGACCTGCTGGATGGTGCCGAGTGGTCCTTCGACCAGGAGGCCAAGGCCCTCTACGACGCCACACCGCCGAGCCACACGGAAGATCAGTTCACCGCGACCCTCGGCGAGCTCGATCGCCTGCTCACGGCGGAGGGCTTCACCACCGGCTCTCTGATCGAGCGCTACCAGGCCTTCCGCAACGACTTCGTGATCCCCAAGGACAAGCTCGACGCCGTCTTCCGCGAAGCCATCGACGCCTGCCGCGAGCGCACCGAGCAGCACATGCAGCTGCCGGAAGGCGAGAGCTTCACGGTGGAGTACGTCACCGACAAAGCGTGGAGCGGCTACAACTGGTATCAGGGTGGCTTCCAGAGCTTGATCCAGGTCAACACCGATCTGCCGATCTTCATCGACCGCGCCATCGACCTCGCCTGCCACGAGGGCTACCCCGGGCACCACCTCTACAACGCCCTGCTGGAGAAGACCCTGGTGCGCGATCGCGGTTGGGTGGAGTACTCGGTTTACCCCCTGTTCAGCCCGCAGTCGCTGATCGCCGAGGGCAGCGCCAACTACGGCATCGAGATGGCCTTCCCAGGTGAGGAGCGGGTGGCCTACGAGCGCGACGCGCTCTTCCCGCTGGCCGGGCTCGACCCGAGCCGGGCGGCCATCTACCACCAGGTTCTCGCCCTCGCCGATCAGCTGAGCTACGCCGACAACGAGGCGGCACGGCGTTATCTCGACGGCGAGATCAACGCCGAGCAGGCGGCCGAGTGGCTCACCCGCTACGCCGCCCGTGAGCCCGATCGAGCCGCGCAGCGGATCCAGTTCATCGACAAGTACCGCAGCTACGTGATCAATTACAACCTCGGCAAAGACCTGGTAGCGGCCTACATCGAAGCTCAGTCGGGTGATGACGAGGCGCGCCGCTGGCAGGTCTTCGAGCAGCTCCTCTCCTCGCCGCGGCTCCCGTCCGGCCTGCAATGACCGGCACGGCTAACACGACGGACACCCGGCGCCTGAACGTCTGGCTGGAGGTCTCCCGCGCCGCCTATCGTCACAACCTGGAGCTGTTCCGCCGGCTAGTCGGCCCGCAGGTCGAGCTGGCGGTGGCGATCAAATCCAACGCCTACGGCCACGGCTTCGATCAGATCGCCGCGCTCGCCGTCGACTGCGGCGCCGACTCCTTCTGCGTCCATACCCTCGACGAAGCTCTGGCGCTGCGCCGCAAAGGCTACTCTCAGGACATCCTGATCATGGGCCCGGTGCCCGCCGCGCGCCTGCACCACGTGGTCGAGGACGACCTGCGCCTGGTGCTCTTCGATCAACAGACCGCCACCCGGCTCGCCGAGCTCGCAGCGGCCGCGGAGCGCAACGTGCGGGTCCATCTCAAGCTCGAGACCGGTACCTATCGCCAGGGGATCGATCCCCAGGAGCTCGCCTGGTTCACCGACTTCCTGACGCGCCACCCGCAGCTGATCGCAGAGGGTGCCTACACCCACTTCGCCAACATCGAAGACACCACCAGCCACGACTACGCCGACCACCAACTCGAGCGCTTCCACGACGCCATCACCCAGCTCCGTGCCGCCGGCATCGACCCGCCGAAGCGCCACACCGCGTGCTCGGCCGCCATCCTGGTCTTCCCCAACACCCACTTCGAGATGGTGCGTCTCGGCATCAGCCAATACGGCCTGTGGTCGTCGAAGGAGACCTACCTCTCCTACCGGCTCGATCACCCCGAGGGCGACGCGGTGCTCGAA
>JBCCGX010001304.1:0-2792 GCA_039029035.1 Acidobacteriota bacterium
CGCCCTACGTCCCCTCGCTCGGTGTGACGCCCTGGATCGGTTCCTTTGGCAAGTCCGCCGTGCTCGGTGCTGCCGGAGCGCGAAGTCGCAGGGCCATGGCCTGTGCCTGTCGGCTGTAATCGATCGACTCGCCGAGGATCCGCGTCGCTTCCTGATCGGCGTGGAAACCCCGCGAGTTCTCGCTGCTGATGTAATCCAGGCGCCACATGGCCTTCCGTTGCAGCGCAAACACCGGCGCGAGCTGCTCGCCGCTGACTCCCGAGGCCTTCGCTTCGAGGATCGCATCGAGCATATCTGTCATCGCCACCGCCGAACGCTCCATCAACGCCATGGTTCGAGCCTGGATCGTCTCGACCTTTTCGACCAACTCGTGCTCGCTCACATTGTGGCACTGCTGACAGGCGTTGTTGATGTTCTCGAGCGGGCTCGCCACGTTGTGACTGCTCACCTTCATCGCGCCGTCCCGCTCGTAGGGCATATGGCAGTCCGAACAGCTCACGCCGCTGCGGGCATGGACGCCCTGGCTCCATAGCTCGAATTCGGGATGCTGCACCTTGTGCACCAGCGCGCCGGTCTCGCCGTGTTTGTAGTCGTAGAATTCGGTCCCGTCGGGGAACACCTTCTCGTCCCAGTGCGCCTCGAGCTGCTCCATCTTCAGCCCTTTGGACCAGGGGAACTCGAGCGTGTCTTTGTTCGCGCAGTAGTACTCCACGTGGCACTGGCCGCAGACGAACGAACGCATCTCCTGGCGCGTTGCGTCTTTGTTCGGGTTGTAGGGCTCGTCGCGATCGCCGCGGCGCCAAGATTCGATGCTCGGCAGGTGTGGCGTCGGCTCGCCGCTCTCAGCCAGCGCCGCGATCCCGAGCATGAAGCCCGGACGCGTGACCCGGGCCGCCATGGTTTTCGGGTCGTGGCAGTCGATGCACGACACGGGGTGGGCCTCACCGCCCGCCAGCGCGGGGTGGTCGTCGGGAACCGGCTCTCCCTTGAACTCGCCCGTGAAGCCACCGGCCGGCGCCTGCGGTACCACAGGCTCGTTTTCGCCGGGCGTGCCGTCGGGAGCCGCCATCACCAGGGCGAGCACCTCGTCGTAAGGTCTGCGGCTGAGCTCTTGGAAACCGCGTATCACCGCCTCCATGTTGAAGTCCGCCGCCAGGGCCGCTTCGTCGGCCGGCAGCCCCATAGCCTGTAAGCCGGCCTTGCGGTACATCACATTGCCGGACGCGTGGCAATGCAGACACGCGCCCGCTTGCGGCTTCTTGGTCACTCGTTCGGTGACGCCCTGGTCGTAAAGCATGTAGGCATGGCCACGAGCTTCCCTGTAGTCGATGCTGAAAGCGTAGCCCGCGTACAGCCGCTTGAGCCACGGGTACTGATCCAGCTTGCTCTGCGGCATCGCGTTGGCGCCGCCGTAGAACTTGTCGCCAGCGGTCGCCTTCCAGCCGTCGAACTGATGGGGCCAGTTCTGCCCCCAGGGCTCCGGATCGGTGCTGATCTCGTTGACCTCGGCGAGACGCACGAACGGCTGGCGAGCTTCCTGTTTATGGCCGAAAATCGTCACCAGCACCCACGTCACCAAGAGGGTACCCACGACCGCGGCGCCGAACACAAGTAGAAGCAGCTTGGCCTGACCTTGACCTCGTTCGGATGCCTCGTGTCCGGTCATCTGTTGATCTTGCCTCGTCATAGCGGTTGCCTCGTCCGGCGGACTACGCCGCGTTAGTCACGTTTGCCGTATCCCGAATCGCGCCCGGCGTGCCCCACGTCCCCGTGGCAATGGACACACAGGAGCATGTCGCCGCCCTGTTCCACGGGCAGCATGTGATTCACGTAATCCGAATGGCAGTCCAAGCACGCACCCTGGGTCACCCGGCGGTTGCGCGGTTTGATCTGGATCGGCTCGTGAAAGTCGTTCGTCGTGAACGCCAAGGAGTGGAAGAAACCATTGTCAGCCTTGGTGATCCATTTGCCGGCGAAATCGTGCGGCAGATGGCAGTCGTTGCAGGTCGCTACCGCCTTGTGGCTCGACTTCGCCCACGAGTCGAGCTGCGCTTGCATCACGTGGCAGTTGGCGCACGACTGAGGTTTGTTCTGGAGGTACGCCGCTCCGTCGCCGTATCCGAAGGTGAAAGCGCCGAGGCCTCCCAGGACTCCACACGCCCCTGCACAGAAGACGGCTAGTACCGTTGCCGGTGCTATTTTAAAGGCGCGCTTGCCAGGCCGGTTCTGCCGGCTCGCTTTGTCGGGCACACAATGTCCTCAGTACACAATGTCCTCAGGCGTTTGCGAGAAGGACTGCTACGAAGAGTGGTGCGTAATACAGCAGGTCGGCCTCGACGAACTACTGGAGATGGAAGGCCACCGAGACGACGAAGTAGACCGCGACCGGCTGGCCCTTGCGGGTAGCCGGTTGGAACTTCCACCGCATCACGGCTTCGATAGCGGATTCGCTCAACCCCAGCGGCATCCCTTTGCGGATCTTGGCCTCGACCACGCTGCCGGAAGTGTCGATGATCATCTCGACGATGACGAAACCCTGCAGCTTCTCTTGCCGCGCGGCCTCGGTGTAGTCGGGTTGCGGTGAGTGGATCACGACAGGCGGCGAGATGTCGCTGGCGATGCGATGCGCACCGTGGCGCTGGCCGGCGGCGGCCCACCCGTCGCCGCCGCCCGGCCCACCGCCGCCCACTGCGGGTGTCGAGGCGGGTCCCCCCGGTCCGGGTGGGATCTCGACCGGCAAGTCGATCTCCGGAAACTCGATCTCCGGCAAGTCCATCAGCAAAGGTTCCGGC
>JBCCGX010001305.1:0-2790 GCA_039029035.1 Acidobacteriota bacterium
GGGCCCGAGCTGGCCGCTGCCGCGGTGGTCGATGCCGGGCAGGGTGAGGGCGACTGCCAGCACAGTCAACATGGCCAGGGCTCCGGCCAAGGGTCGTCCGGCGATGGCGGCGGGCGGCGCTTCACCGCCCAGTGCCTGCACGCGCTGGTAGGTGTGGAGGCCCCAGGCGCTGGCGAGCACCACGCCGGTGGAGAAGAGGAAGACGATCATCGCTGCCAGGGCACGCTCCGCCGCCGCCGGAGGTCCGGCGAGCAAGAACGGCTCGCCGACCGCGAACAGAATCAGTACCAGGACGGCGAGGCGAGCGACGGCGACGTTGGGATTGGTACGGTTTGGAGTCTCCGGCCGACCGTTGGCTCCCGGTCTGCGGCGGGCTCCCGGTCTGCGGTCGGCCGCTGATGGGCGGCTGCGTCGTTCGTTGATCCCGGGCGCTGCACCTTCCAGGCTCAGGTTGGCCGTCAAGCGGCTGGCGAAACGCCAGATCGCCAGGATGAGCACCAGATTGAACAGCGGTCCTCCGAGGCCGCTCTGCGAGCTCTCGTAGGGCGCGTAGGTCATCGCTACCAGGGTCGCCAAGGCAAGGGCGGAGGTGTAGCAGCCCTGCTGCGCGGCGTCGCGGGTCATGCGGCCGTAGCGAGCGATCAGCACCGTGGCGACGGCGAACCAGAAACCGATCCACTTCAACCGCGCAGTGCCGCCGAGGAAGACCGAGCGCACGTCGAGCAGGAAGAAGAGCAGCGCGGCGACCATGGCGATAGTCGCCGCCGGGATCAACAGGTGGTTGGTGAGGGCCAGGCCGGGGTGGTCCAGGGCTTGAACACGCTGCCGGCTCGCCGGCAAGGCTGTAGGAAAGTTGTCGGCGACCGACCGGCGGGCGCTCGGCGCATAGGGGCCCGTGTCGGGGGATGGCTCCGACGCGAAGACCGATCCTTCCGGCGACGCACGATCGAGCTCGTCGAGGGTGATGGCGCGCTCGCCGCATAGCCGGCAGATCACCAGGTGGCTGCTCTGCTCGGCACAGTCGTGGCACAGGTGCTTGCCGCACTCGCAGCACTGGAAGGCCGCCGCAGCGTCTTCGTGGGTGGAGCAGGGGAGGGCGAGATCGTCGGTCATAGACGCTGCCCCCCGAGGGCCTCCAGATCGCCCTCGTCGCGCACCGCGTAGACCGGGGTTCGAGGTAAGGCGGCGGTGGCGTCATCGGCCGTGCCGCCGACCCACACCACGGCGACCTCGATGCCCGAGCGCTCGATCGAGGCGACCGTGGCGGCGAGGGCGGCATCGACCCGCGGCGTGACGATCATCAGAACCAGAGAGCGCGGCAACCGCGGTAGCTCGGCCACCAGCAGCTCCGGCAGCTCGATTCCCGGTGCGGGTACCAGCCGCGCGAGCATCTTCATCAAACGCTCGAGCTGCCAGCGGCCGCGCCCCGGATTGGCCTCGAGGGGGCGGAAGCCACTGATCTTGCGTCGCGTCTCGGTCGCCGAGAGCACGTCTTCCAGGCGGCGAAAGGTCTCGCCGGACCAGTCGTCGGGGTAGCGCTCGGCGGCGTCGGCACCGTTCGACAACAGTCCGACCGTCTGCCCACCGGCGAGGACGAACTCGGCCACGGATGCTGCTGTGGTGACCGCCAGCTCCTCGGTGCTGTCAGCGCTCTCAGGGTCTGTAGGCCCCAGGCTGCGCCAGAGACTCTCATTCATCTCGACTGCCAGCAGAACGCCTTGCAGCACGGCCGGCTCGAAGAGCTTGACTTGCAGCTTGCCGGAGCGCGCCGTGGCCCGCCAGTGGACCCTTCGCAAGGAATCACCGGGCTGATAGTCGCGAATCCCCTGAAAGCGCGACGGATCCTCGAACAGGCTGCGCCGGCGCGGGACCTGATGGATCGGCCGGTGACCCAGGGGCCAGCCCGCGCCGAGGCCCACCGAACGCGGTAGCACGGTGATGAAGCGTGCCTGGCGATCCAGCAGGAAGCGCCGGATCAGGCCGAAGGGGCCACTGGTCTCGACCACCGCCGGGCCGATGCGGAAGAGGCCACGCCGGCGGCTTTGCAGGTGGTAGACCAGCTGTCGCTTCTCGTCGGCGGCGAGGGAGGCGTAGGCGCAGGTGGGGCCTTCGATGTCGAGCCCGGGCTCGATCTGATCGCGCCAAAGCAGGGCCGAAGCCGGCAGCGGTTTGCGGTTGTGGACGATCAGCCAGACCTCCACCCGATCGCCGCGGGCGATCTCGGTGGCCGACAGCTTGCGCCCCACCTCGAGCTGCCGCAGGCTGAGGGTGGTGAGCAAGGTCGACAGGCCGAGTACCAGGCCGACGACGATGGCGGCATAGAGGAAGAGGCCGCCGGAGAAGATCGACAGCAGGCCGAGCAAGATGGCGCCGAGCAGCCCCCAGCGCAGCCACAGACCGCGCCGCTCGGCCCGCACCCGGGCCCGCAGATCGCTGTCCGCGGCGGTTCGGCTCATCCGAGGCTCATCCGAGCTCGACCGAGGTGCGCAGCATCTCAGGGGCAATGATCGGCGCCGGCACCAGGCCCACCGCCTGGTCGACCACCTGGCCAGGGGTGCGGCGGCTCAGGCGCCCTTCGGCGCCGAGGATCACCCGATGGTAGAGGATCGAGGGGTAGAGGCGCTTGGCGTCGTCGGGCAGCACGAAGTCGCGCCCGGCCATCGCCGCACTCGCCTGGCAGGCGCGGTAGAGCCCCTGGGTGGCGCGGGGGCCGGCGCCGAGGACCAGCTCTTTGGCGGTGCGCGTGGCGGCGACCAGCTGGACGATGTACTTGCGGACTTCCGGGTGCAC
>JBCCGX010001306.1:0-2784 GCA_039029035.1 Acidobacteriota bacterium
ATCCAGGCCGTTCCCCAGCCGACGACACCGCAGGAGCTCTCCCGGTACCTCTTCATTCTCGGCCAGGAGCTGCTGCTCGCTGGCGAGAGCGCCGAGGCGGCCCTAACCTTCGACAAACTGCTCGCGATGCTGGACGAGCACAAAGGCTTGCCGTTCACCGAGGACGCGGTGCAGGGTCTCCGTGTCTCCCGCGCCCTGGCCTACCTACGCCAGGGCGAGCAGGAAAACTGCATCACTCAGCACAATATCGACCGCTGCCTGCTGCCGATCCGCGGTGAGGGCGTCCACACCGAGCAACAAGGCTCGCGCGCCGCGATCGCCGCCTACAGCGAGCTGCTCGAGAAGAATCCGGACGACCTCGGCTTCCGCTGGCTGCTCAACCTGGCCTATATGACGGTGGGCGAGTATCCCGACAAGGTGCCGGCCAAGTGGCGGATTCCGCCGCAAGCCTTCGCTTCCGACCACGACCTCGGGCGCTTCTACGACGTCGCCCCGCAGGTCGGCCTGGACGTTTTCGGCCTTTCCGGCGGCAGCATCATGGACGACTTCGACGACGACGGCCTGCTCGATATCGTCGCCTCCGGCTGGGGCCTCACCGAGCAGCTGCGCTTCTTCGTCAACAACGGCGACGGCAGCTTTACCGAACGCACCGAGGAGGCTGGGCTCTCCGGTATTCTCGGCGGCCTCAACATCTTCCAGGCCGACTACGACAACAACGGCCACCTGGACATCCTGGTGCTGCGCGGCGCCTGGCTGCAGGACTCCGGACGCCATCCCAACTCGCTGCTGCGCAACAACGGCCCGGATGCCAAAGGCCAGGTCACGTTCACCGATGTCACCGAGCGCAGTGGCTTGCTGACCTTCCACCCCACCAAGGTCGGGGCCTGGGCTGATTACGACAACGACGGCTGGCTCGATCTCTTCGTCGGCAACGAGTCGACGGTGAGCGCCAGGCACCCGGCCGAGCTCTTCCGCAACAATGGGCCGGACGCGAATGGCGACGTCACTTTCACCGATGTGGCGCGCGAGGCCGGCGTTGGCCTGATCACCTACATCAAGGGCGCGGCCTGGGGCGATTACGACAACGACGGCCTGATCGACCTCTATGTCGCCAACCTCTCGGGCGGCGGCCCCAACTTCCTCTACCGCAACCAGGGCCGGCAAGCCGGCGGCGGCTGGAAGTTCGCCGACGTCACCGCCCAGGTGGGTGCCGAAGGGCCCAAGAACAGCTTTCCCACCTGGTTCTGGGATTACGACAACGACGGTTGGCTGGATATCTTCGTCTCCGGCTACCGCGCCAACATCGAGAGCTTGGCGTCGGAGTACCTGGGGCTGGGCACGCGCGACGCCGAGCTGCCCGCCCTGTTGCGCAACCGGGGTCCCGGAGCCGACGGCTCGGTGACCTTCAGCGACGAAACCAAGGCGGCAGGTCTCGACACGATCCTCCTCACCATGGGCGGCAACTTCGGCGATCTCGACAACGACGGCTACCTCGATTTCTACGCCGGCACCGGCGACACCGAGTACCGCACCCTGATGCCCAACCGCATGTTCCGCAACGACGGCGGCCAGCGTTTCCAAGACGTCACCACGTCCGGTGGATTCGGTCACTTACAGAAAGGCCACGGCATCGCCTTCGGCGACATCGACAACGATGGCGACCAGGACATCTACGCCGTGATGGGTGGCGCCCACTCCGGCGACGGTTTCCAGAACGCCCTGTTCGAGAACCCCGGCCACGGCAACCGCTGGATCAGCCTGCGCCTCGAAGGCACCACCGCCAACCGCGCCGCCATCGGCGCCCGCATCCGGATCGAAGTCGAGACCGCCGCCGGCACCCAGCGCTCGATCTACGCCACCGTCGGCTCTGGCGGCAGCTTCGGCGCCTCCAGCCTACGCCAGGAGATCGGCCTCGGCGACGCTCTAGCGATCACCTCGATCGAGGTTACCTGGCCCGGAGACCGCGAAGCCCAACGTTTCGCAGCCCTGCCGATGGACCGCTTCTACCGGCTCAAACAAGGCGAACCTAAGCCTCAGCGGCTCGATCTACCGAGCTTCGAGCTGCCGCGCGATGCGGCCGTGTCGCATGCCCACCACGGCGGGTAGTGAGCTGCGGCGCCTGATAACGCGGGACTCCCGTCTTCATTTGATTATCTGATCTCCGTCAAATCGGAGAAGCCAACTCCATCACCATCAAGGACAGCCTGTCATGAAGCCCAGAACTTTCGATGATCTCTATCAAGAAGCTGAGAGCCACGACGACTATTGGGTTACGGGTACCGTCCATGAGCTGACCGAGGCGATCTGTGATCGTATGGAGAAGCAGGAGATCAGCCGCACCGAGCTGGCACGCCGACTCGGGACCTCGCCCGCGTACGTGACGAAGATTCTTCGCGGCAATGCCAACTTCACCCTCGCAACGATGGTCAAGCTCGCGCGCGCGCTCGGCTGTGAGCTGCGCCTCCAGCTCGTCCCTTCACAACCCTCGAGTCGAGAGCAAGGGGATCGCCCCTACTCGCCTGCGGTCAGCACCAGCGTGGCGACATAGTCTTCCGGGGCGATGGGCTCGGGTTTGGCAGGGTAGGGATCGAGCGCTTCGAGGCGCAGGGTAAAGCCGTGAGCCGAGGCTTGACGGTGGTGGCGGCCGCTGCCTTGCGTGTGGAGGTGAAGCGTTGCGTCTGACTGGTGGCGGAGGACAAGCTCGATCTCCGCATTGCCCTCCCAGATGCAGGTGACACCGCGCGGGCAGCGCGAGTCACCAACCACCCGGATGAAGCGGACGTC
>JBCCGX010001307.1:0-2781 GCA_039029035.1 Acidobacteriota bacterium
GACGCCGCCTATACGTTGCAGGTCGGTCGGCGGGCCTTTGGCCATCGCCGGGTGCTGGTTTGTGCCGAGCGCGACGCAGCGATCCGAGCGCTTCGCGCCCCCGCGGCAACCGGCCTGGCAGGTGAAACGCCCGGCGCCCGTCGACGATCGGTCGCTTTTCTGTTCCCTGGCCAGGGGGTCCAGCGCCTCGATATGGGGCGCCAGCTCTATCGTTCGGAAGCGGTGTTTCGGCGCCACGTCGATCGTTGCGCCGAGCTCTTCGAGCCCTGTCTCGGTCTCGATCTGCGACACCTGCTGTTCCCCAATGGCGAGGACCGGGACGAGGCCGCGCAGCGGCTGAACCAGACTCGCTACAGCCAGCCGGCTCTGTTCACCGTGGAGCTGGCGCTGGCGCGCCTGTGGATGGCCTGGGGAGTTGTGCCGAGCGCCATGATCGGGCACAGCCTCGGTGAGTACACCGCCGCGGTGGTGGCGGAAACCTTGGCTCTCCCCGAAGCGGCGGCGGTCGTGGCCGAGCGTGGCCGGATGATGCACGCCCTGCCGGCCGGAGCGATGCTGACCGTGCCACTCGGCTCAGAAGAGCTGACGCCACTCCTCGGGGCCGATTTGGAGCTGGCGGCGTTCAACGCACCGGCGCGCACGGTGGTCTCGGGCCAGCTGGCGGCGGTCACGGCGCTCGAGCGTCGACTGGCGGCCCGCAAGGTGCCGGCTCGGCGCCTCGAAACCGCCCACGCGTTCCATTCGGCGATGGTCGAGCCGATCGTCGAGGAATTTGCTCGAGTGATGCGCCAAGTCGATCTGCGCGAACCTCGGATCCCCTGGGTTTCGAACGTCACCGGGACCTGGATCACGACCGAGGAGGCCACCGACCCGACTTATTGGGCACGCCACCTCCGCCAGCCCGTCCGCTTCGCCGAGGCGCTGGAGCACCTGGTCGGCGACGAGCCTCCGCTGCTGCTCGAGGTCGGACCGGGACGAAGCCTCACCGCCCTGGCGCGACGCCACGCGGCCATCGGACCCGCCGATGCCATCCCCAGCTTCCCTGTCAAGCGAGGTGTTGACGAGATCGAAGCGATGCTCCAAGCCCTCGGTCAGCTGTGGCTGGCCGGCACCGAGGTCGACTGGCAGCGCTTGCATGCCGAGGCGCCTCGCCGACGGATCTCGCTCCCCCCGACGCCCTTCGAACGCCAACGTTATTGGATCGACCCGCAGCCAGTCCCACCCACCCGCGACAGCTCCGCCGCGGCTCTCGAGCAGACGGTTGCACAGCATGTCGAGGTGCTCTCCCAACAGCTCGAGACCCTGCGTCGTAGCCTGCCTGCGGTACCCACGAACGGTGCGGTACGGCAGCAGGAGACTCCGGCGCCCCCTCAACGAGCCGAACGGCAGCTCGGAGCGGCTGCTGCGCCGCCCCCACCCCGATCCTTCGGCCCCTGGAGACCGCCGGCAAGCACGCCATCGCGCGCCTTGAACGGACACCAGCGGCGGCATCTCGAAGCCCTGATCGAGCGCTACGTCCGGCGCACCGCCGAGTCCAAGCGCCGCACCAGCGAGCAGCGCCCAGTGCTCGCCGATGTCCGGGCATCGATGGGTTTTCGCCAACCATGGAAGGAGCTGGTGTACCCAATCACCGCCCGCCGATCCGCCGGCTCGCGCCTGTGGGATATCGACGGCAACGAGTACCTCGATCTGGTGATGGGCTTTGGCGTCAACCTCTTCGGTCACTCGCCGCCCTTCATCACCCGGGCCATTGCCGAGCAACTGGAGCGCGGCGTCCATCTCGGTCCACAGTCGGATCTCGCTGGCGAAGTGGCGACGGCGATCCGAGAGCTTACCGGCTGCCAGCGGGTGACGTTCTGCAACACCGGCTCGGAAGCGGTCACGATCGCCCTGCGGCTGGCGCGGACGGCGACCGGCCGCTCCCGCATCGCCTGGTTCGATGGCTCCTACCACGGCCTCGCCGACAGCGTCCTCGGACGCCCCCAGGGCAGCGGGTCCCACCGCCGGATCGTTCCGGCCGCCCTCGGCATCCCGACCTCGATGGTCGCCGACAGCCTGGTGCTCGATTACGCCCAGGAAGCCTCTCTCGAGATCCTCGAGCGCCACGCCGGCGAGGTGGCGGCGGTGCTGGTGGAGCCGGTGCAGGCCGGGCGACCGGCCTGCGACCCCAGCGAGTTCCTCCAACAGCTGCGGCAGCTCACCGAGCGTTTGGGCATCGCGCTCATTTTCGACGAGATGATCACCGGCTTTCGCATCCATCCCGGGGGGGCGCAGGCTTACTTCGGCGTCGAGGCCGATCTCGCCACCTACGGTAAGGTGGTCGGTGGCGGCCTGCCGATCGGTGTCATCGCCGGCCGGCGCGATTTCATGGACGCCGTCGACGGCGGCTTTTGGGATTATGGCGACGACTCCTACCCCCATGTACCGCAGACCTTCGTCGCCGGCACCTTCTGTAAGCACCCGCTGGCCCTGGCGGCAGCGCGGGCGACGCTGCAGCACCTGCGCCAGGAGGGACCGGCGCTGCAGCAGCGGTTAGACGAGCAGAGCGCCGCTCTCACCGCCGAGCTCGACGCCCTCTTTGCCGCACGCGGGCTGCCCTTGCACATGGAGCGCTTCGCGTCCCTGTTCTATTTCCGCTTGCCCAAAGAGCTCGCGTTCGCCGATCTCTTTCAGTACTTCATGCTCGAACAGGGCATCCATCTTTGGGGCAGCTTGCGCTGTTTCTTGTCGACGGCTCACCAGCCCGCCGATTTGGAACAGATCGTCGCAGCAGCCTCAGCC
>JBCCGX010001308.1:0-2780 GCA_039029035.1 Acidobacteriota bacterium
CAAGTCATTGCGTCGTTCTTTCGCGATCCTTTTGACTTCATGAAATATCTTTTGCGACACCAAGTCAGGACTCAGGCCGCGAGTGACATCTTTATAACGCTGCCAGAGCTCCCGATGCTGGAATATCAGACCGCGGCTGAAGTTGCGCTCGATGACGCTCGGGCTGGTGTCCTGCCAGAAACCTTCGAACCATAACTTGGGGCCTTCGCTGTAGGCGGTCAGGCTGGAGACGAGCCAGGCTTCGATATCTTTCAGGTAGCTCTCGAGCTCCTCGTCACGCACCTGGCGGCCCGCTGCCATGTCGTTCAAGTAGGCCTTGATCGACATTCGATGCCCCGGCAGAGCGAATGAGGTGGTGACCGCGCCGGTCGAGACAAAACCTTGGACGATGCCGACGATAAATCGTTCCAGGTTGACGCTGAACTCGAAAATCCTGCGTAAGAACTCGAGCCGCGGCCGATCGATCGGCGACAACACGTCGAGATCGGCAGCGGGCCGGCTCTCCACCACCAAATGCCACGGCAAACCGGACTTCGACGCCCCTTCCTCTTTCTCCAACTCGGCGATGCGATGCTCCAGCTGGCGGATCTTGTTGTTCAGACGCTGCACTTCCTGCACCTGCTGCGACGAGCCTGCATCGAGCGGGAACAGGCGTCGGAGCTGCTCGAGTAGCGGCTTCTGCTGAGCCGGTTCGAGCTGACGCAGCTCCTGGGTCAGCGTACCTCGCATGACCTGCCGACGATCTTCCGGCGTCGCGAGGAAATAGTGGGCGGCGAGTCCGTCGAGCTGGCGCGCCAGATCCTGCGCCTTGTTGTCGATCTTCTCGCTGCCGGACGTCACGACCATCGCAGCATGGGGCGCCGTTTCGACCGTTCGGGCAGGCTCCCGCGGATGGTCCACCGCCACGGCCGCCGCTGGATCTTCCGCCACGACGCCAGCCAACCGTTGCAGCAAGGGCCCGGGCATAAAACCTTGCCGCTCCAAGACTTGGTACACGCGGCAATGGGGATCGCTCAAGACCGCCCGAAGCCAGTCCACCGGCTCGATCGTCGTTGCTCCACGCTGCTTCGCCTGTTCCTCGGCATCGAGTAGCGACCACACAACGCGTGGTGACCACGGCAGCTCGACAGCGAAGAAGTTGCTGAACAGGTGGGTCTTCAGATGGTTGACCACCCAGTCCTCGATTTCCGTCCACGCGCCAGGCTGTAGCAGAATGTGGTCGAGGAACTCCTGCGGTACAGGGCCCTTGCCGCGGGCGAAGATCGGCAGATCGGCACAGCTCGAGGCCAGCCCGAGAAAGAGGTGGCGATCGTTGACGAAGCCCCGCCGCTCCTGGCACGCCAGCATCGCGGCGGCGCCGAAGCTTTGGCGCAACGCAGGCGAGAAACTCTCGTAAAGCCTGAGCTTGTCGCGGTAGAGCGTTTCAGGGGAGATACCGCGACTCGACTCCCTGGGGTTGGCCCGGCACCGCACCACCGTCATATAACCCAAGACGAAAGTGTCACCGAACCGCACCGGATGGGGGCCGCCCAGCCGCTCGCCGTCGACGAAGGTGCCGTTGGAGCTCCCCTGGTCGGCGAGCACCCTGCTCTGGGCATCGCCGCTGCGGTGGCAAAACAGATGATTACCCGACACGTGGGGATCGGCGTGCAAAAAGAGATCGTTGCCCGGATTGCGACCGATCCGAGCCACTTCCGGATCGCCGGCAAACAGCACCCCGTCCATCGGCCCCTCGATCACTTCGAGTACGAAGCCCGCGTCGGAAGCAGGACGCTGGACCCGTGTCGCGAGAGCCGCCGGCTCCAGCGTCGGCTCCGAGCTCACACCCGGTGGTCGGTCGGTCTGTAACGCTCCCATTAATAGACGTCCATTCACTCCAGCGGCAACAACAAAAAGCAGCACCGAACCTAACGGTGCGGCAAGTATCACAGATCACCCACGCTGTCGCAAGAGTCGGGCGGCTGGAAAACTATCGGGCTGACCGCCGGAAGCTCTCGGGTCGAAACAGCTGGAACCAGTCGGGTCGAAACAGCTGGAAACTGCTGGGTCGGAACCGGCGAAAGCTGTCGGGTCGGAACAGCCGGAGGCAGTTGGGTTGACACTGTCCGAGGGGTTGGCGTAGCCTGACCTCAGATACTCTCTGGATCAGCATCCCTCTGATCCGGCCGACTTCATTGACTGTGCAACGGTCTTCTCTTCGGAAAAGACTTCTTTGCACTTGCCGGAGGGTGGATTTGTCCGGTTCGCATCCCAAGGTCCCGGGGAAGTACGAGATCCTCGAGAAGATCCACCAAGGTGGGATGGGCGACATCTATCGGGTTCGCCACCGGCTCCTCGAGATCGAACGGGTGATCAAGATGATCCGCCCGCAGCTGGCCAGCGAGGACAAGTTCCGCCGGCGCTTCTTGGAAGAAGCCCGCGGCGCCACCCAACTGGACCATCCCAACGTCGCCAAACTGCACGACTTCTCGGTCTCGGAAGACGGCACGACCTGGATGGTCATGGAGTACATTCCGGGCCTGTCGCTGAAGGAGATGCTGCTCGAGCTCGGCCCACCGGATCTCGCGCTGACTCTCGAGATCGGCCGCCAATGCCTGCGCGCCCTGGGATTCCTGCACCGCAAGGGGTGGGTCCACCGCGACATTTCGCCCGACAACATCATGCTGGCCGAGGACGTCGACCACCAGCCCCTGGTCAAGCTGATCGACCTGGGTATCGCCAAGAAGGTCACCGGCGGCGTCGACTTGACGAGCGCCGATCACTTCTTCGCCAAGATGCGC
>JBCCGX010001309.1:0-2779 GCA_039029035.1 Acidobacteriota bacterium
GGTCAGCTGCACCGCCTCGGATGCACCCCAGACGCGCTCCAGGTGCTGGCGCTCTTGCTGCAGGTCGAGTGGCGCGTAACCCTCCGGGCTAGAGATCGCCACCAGGATGCGCAACGCGTCGGGCAGAGGAGGCGGTGGCGTGGTAGGACGCGGCACGTCGAGATAGCGCACCACCGGTGTGCGTAGCTTCAAGCTGAAGTAGTCGCGGGTATCTTCCTGGAAGAGGAACTCCCAGGGTAGGGCATAGAACCTGGCCAGGTGGGGATGATTGGGATTGAGCTTCAGCTGGATGCGCAGTCCGATGCCGGGGTTCTGGCCGATCTCGCCCAGGCTTCGTTCGTAGCGGCTGAGAATTTGGCCGGAGAACAAGGCCCGGAAGAGGCGATGGCCGACCTGTTGTGCGCTCAGGGTCTTCTGAACGGGCCCCGGCGGTACCAGTTCTCGTGCGGCCGCGGCTCCACGGTGGCTTCGAACGGTCTGTGCCAGGTCTGCCAGCACGTTGGGCAATTCGTCCGGCGCGAAGGGCAGCTCGAACGTGCCTTCACCTTGACCGGCCGGCGAGAGCGCGACCCGAACCTGGTACCGACGGGCATCAATGGGGTCGATCTCGAGGACGAAGTCACGATACTGCATAGCTTGCGGGCGAGAGGATAGAAGTGGAAGAAGTATAGGCGAGATCTTTTGGCGAGTCCGTGAGATTGAATTTCGCTGCCGAGGAGCGGACCGTGGGAGAGGTCCACGAAGAAGGTGGCCGGATACGCTCAGCGCGGAGGAAGAAAGGACCAGAGAACCCGCCTTGCGAAGAACTTGTCAGGCATCAGCGGTCGCCAAGTCTTCGTCATAGTGCCTGTAATACCGGGTTGGCAAGATGGTGTCCGCTACACTCGGAGCAAGCTTTGCGATGGAATTCGAGAAACCGACAGTGAAAGAACGTCAAGGCACAGCTTTGCTGGCTTGGGTCGATCGATGGGTCCCGGCAGGTCTGCGCGACGACGATAGGTCGAGATGGCAGGGCCGGTTGTTGATCCTCATCGCCCTGGCGGGTTTCGTTTGGGGACCGGTCTTCGCGCCGCTGTATCTCTTCGTTTTCGGCGCGCCTGCTGCCGGTGTGGCCCTGCTCGTCGCCGGTCTGGCGACCTTGCTGGTGCCGATTCTGCTGCACCGCACGGGCAGCATGACGTTGGCCGCGCACACGTTGTGCGCCATCCTCTTCCTGATCGTCGTCGTCGTGACGCTGGCGCGCGGCGGGTTTCCGGTCTCGGGGTTGATGTGGAGTGCAGCGATTCCGATGCTGGCGATTTTTCTCGTCGGTCCTGGCGCGGCGTGGCTCTGGACTGCTCTGGTGTGCAGCAAGTTCGTCGCTCTCGCACTCTGGGTGGAGTCCGGCAGCCGACCGTCGGGGCGGATGACCGAAGGGCAGATGCTGCTGCTCGATACCGCCGGCCTGATCGCATTTGTCATGCTGCTATTGTCGATCGCGGCGATCTACGAACGCGAGCGCGACCGTGCGCTGGCGGTGACGGAAGCGGCCAACCGTGCCAAATCGGACTTCCTAGCCCGGATGAGTCATGAGATCCGCACTCCGATGAACGGCGTGATCGGAGTCACCGGGCTGTTGCTCGACACCGGTCTGACGATCCCGCAGCAAGACTACGTGCACACGATCCGCCGTTCGGGCAATGCGCTGCTCGAGATCATCAACGACATTCTCGACTTCTCCAAGATCGAAGAAGGCAAACTCGAGCTCGAGGCCAGCGGCTTCAGTCTGCGCGACGAGATCGACGAGATCGCCGAGATGCTGGCCGAGTCGGCCTACCACAAAGGAATCGAGCTCACTTGCCTGGTGTCGGAAGAGATTCCGCCACGTTTGCGCGGCGACGCCGGCCGCCTGCGTCAGATCCTCACCAACCTGATCAGCAACGCGGTCAAGTTCACTGACGAGGGGGAAGTGGTGGTGCAGGCTTGTGCCGCCGAGCCAGACGCGCCGCAGAGCAACGAGGGCTTTCTGGTACGGGTCGATGTGCGGGATACCGGGATCGGGGTGCCCGAGGCACGTCAGTCGATCATCTTCGAGCCGTTTTCCCAAGCGCAGGAATCCGCCTCACGGCGCCACGAGGGGACCGGCCTCGGGCTGGCTATTTGCCGCCAGCTGACCGCCATGATGGGTGGTGAGATCTGGGCCGAGAGTCAGCCGGGGCAAGGCACCACGTTCTCCTTTACCGCCCGTCTGGAGCGCTCCGGCGCCGAGTCGACAACCAATCTGCTGCGGATCGGCGGCAAGCTGTTGGTGGTCGACGACAACACCAATTGCCGCAACAGCCTGGTTCAGGCGGCGGAGCGGTTGGGCATCGAAGCCGATCCTGTGGCCAGCGCCGAAGAGGCGATCGAGCGGCTGCGCGATTCGGGGAAGGACGACTACCGGGTGGTGATCGTCGATCTCGAGATGCCGGGCCACGATGGTCTGCAGTTGGCACGGACGATACGTGGCGATCTGGATCGGCCGGACGTTCCAGTGGTGCTGCTGGTGCCGATCGGTAACACCCTGGAGCAAGAAGCGGTCGATGCGGCAGGCGTCGCCGCCACGTTGCCGAAACCGGTGCGCTGCAAGCGTCTGCGCAGCTGCCTGGCGACGATCCTGGCCGGCGCCCCGGCGGCTCCCGCCCGGCCATTGACGCCGGCAGCGGAGGTCGACGCCTCGCCGCGCGGCCGGATCCTGGTGGCGGAGGACAACCACGTCAACCAGATGGTCGCGGTGGCGATGCTGCGCAAGCTCGGTTAC
>JBCCGX010001310.1:0-2776 GCA_039029035.1 Acidobacteriota bacterium
CGACGCTGCTCGAGATCGGCTGCGAAGCGACGTCGCTGCTCACCGGCGTCGCGCAGCTCGTGGAAGCCGTTGGCCAGCTCCACCCCCTCGCTGTAGACCTCGAAGCGCTCAGCGAGGGGCGGGTCGCCCTCGCGGACCCGTGCCAGGGCAGCTTGGGAAGCCGGGAAATCATGCAGGAAGGTGGGCCGGCGACGACCGAGCTCGGGCTCGACGAGATGGCTCATCAGCAGATGCAGCCAGCCATCGCGATCGTCCGGCGCGGCGCCAACGATCTCGATGCCACGGGAGCCAGCGACCGCCCGCAGATCGACCAGCGGGGCCCGATGGGGATCGAGCCCGGCATGGCGCTCGAAGGCCTCGGCGTAGGTCAACCGCTCCGCTGCCGGTAGCCCGAGAATAGCGCCGAGCAGCTCATCCATCTCGTCCATCAGACGATGGTGGTCGAAGCCCGGCCTATACCACTCGAGCAGGGTGAACTCAGGGTTGTGCCGGCTGCCGGCTTCGCCGTCGCGAAAGGCCTTGCAGATCTGGAAGATCGCCCCGCTGCCCGCCGCCAGGAGACGCTTCATGGCGAACTCCGGCGAGGTCTGCAGGTAGAGCCGCGGCGCCGCGCCGGCGGCGATCTCGCAGCTCAGGCTGGCCAGGTGCGGGTCGGTGATGGTGCCCGCAGCGAGCAGCGGCGTCTCCACTTCGAGGACACCGCGCTCGGCGAAGAAACAGCGTAAGTCGGCCAGCAAGCCGGCGCGCCGGACCAACATCTCCCGGCTGGCGGTAGGCTGCCAGCTCCGCGCCGCGCGACGCCGGGCTGCGCGGATCCGGGCCGCACTACTCCTTGGCGCGGGAGACGTACTCACCGGTTCGGGTGTCGATCCGTAGGACGTCGCCCTCTTGAATGAACAGCGGCACACGCACCACCGTACCGGTTTCCAGCGTCGCTGGCTTGCTACCGCCGGAGGAGGTATCCCCCTTGAGCCCTGGGTCGCTCTGCGCCACCTTGAGGTTGACGAAGTTCGGCACACTGACCGAGATCGGCTGGCCGTTCCACAGGGTGACGTCGCAGATGTCCTCTTCCTTGATCCACTTGACCGAATCGCCCATGGCCGATTCGGTCGCCGCGTACTGCTCGTAGGTGTCCGACACCATGAAGTGCCACGCCTCGCCGTCGTTGTAGAGGTACTGCATCGACGTCTCGTGGACATCCGCCGCCTCGATCGACTCACCGGACTTGAAGGTCTTTTCCATGACCCGCCCGTTCAACAGGTTGCGCAGCTTGACGCGATTGAAGGCCTGCCCCTTGCCGGGCTTGACAAACTCGTTCTCGATGATCGAGCAAGGGTCGTTGTCGAGCATCACCTTGAGCCCGCCTCGAAATTGACTGGTGCTGTAGGTCGCCATGATTTCCTCATCCAATGCAGACTCGGAGCCCGCTCGAACTCCGACTTGATCGCGGTTCCCCGGAGGGAGTAACTTGGCCCGATGATATCTCGAACTCCTGCTCGGCCGCGAGCCGGCGTCGTGCCAGCAAGCCCTGGCGACCGTGCCAACAAGCCCGCGAAGCGCTCCGTCCCGCTCTGGCAGCGCCACCTCGCCGGGGCGGTGAGCAGCTTGGGCGAACTGGTCGATCGACTGGACCTGCAAATGTCCGACCTTGCACCGACTGATGTGGCACCGCCCGAGGTACCTGGCACCGTAGACGCCACCACCGAAGCCGAGCGCGATTTCCCGTTGCGCGTGCCGCGCGGCTTCGTCGATCGGATGCGCCGCGGCGACCCGCGGGACCCTCTCTTGCTGCAGGTTCTGCCGACCGCAGCCGAGACCCTGTCCGTCGCCGGCTACAGCCGCGACCCGCTGGCCGAAGAGCGCGCTGGTGCCACGCCCGGCCTGCTGCACAAATACCGCGGCCGAGTGCTGCTCGTGGTCACCGGCGCCTGCGCCATCCACTGCCGCTATTGTTTTCGCCGCCACTTCCCCTACGGTGACCACTCGCTGTGGGGTGATGCCTGGCACGAGGCGGTGCACTACGTCGCCAGCGATCCTTCCCTGCACGAAGTGATTCTCAGCGGTGGCGATCCCCTGGTGCTGACCGACGACAAGCTCGCCCGGCTCGGCGCCGCCTTAGAGGCGATACCCCACCTGCGCCGCCTGCGCCTCCACACTCGGCTGCCGATCGTGTTGCCGGAACGGGTCGACGACAACCTCCTCGCTTGGCTGACCTCCTCGCGCCTGCAGCCGGTCGTGGTGGTGCACGCCAACCATCCCAACGAGATCGACACCAACGTTCAAAGCGCCTTTGCCCGACTGCGCTCCGCCGGCATCACGCTGCTCAACCAAACCGTCCTCCTGGCCGGCATCAACGACGACGCGGCAACCCTCTGCGAGCTGAGCGAAGCCCTCTTCGCCGCCGGCGCCCTACCCTACTACCTGCACCTGCCGGACCCGGTCAGCGGCACCGCGCACTTCGCTGTCGATGACACCTCGGGCCAGCGTCTGCTGGCCGAGATGATGCGCCGCCTGCCGGGTTACCTCGTGCCCCGACTGGTGCGCGAGGATCCGAACACTCCCGCCAAGCGGCCGGTCGGGCCGCTGGGCCTCTGACCGCTCAAAGCCGTCTCTTCTCTCGATCGCGACCTGGCTCCACAGCTCTCTCGGACCGGCCGGTCACAATCGCACCGGTCGGTTATCATTCGCCGCGGAGGAGCGCACCCTATGGACCACTTCGAGAACCTGTTCATCGGCATCGCCGGCATGATCGGCGCCGGCAAATCGACCCTGGCGA
>JBCCGX010001311.1:0-2774 GCA_039029035.1 Acidobacteriota bacterium
CGCCACCGGTGATTTCATTCCCGAGCGGGTGCTGATGAACGATCAGTATTGCCAGGAGTGCCACGAAGATTCCCACGCCAGCTGGGCCAACAGCGTGCATCGCTTCTCGTCATTCAACAACGAGGCCTACCTCTTCTCGGTTAAGGAGACGCGCGAGGTCAACCTGCGCGGCTCGCGCTTCTGTGCCGGCTGCCACGATCCGGTGGTCTTCTTCGGCGGCAAGTTCGACGATCCCGACTTCGACATGGACAATGATCCGGCGGGCCAGGCCGGCATCACCTGCACCTCATGCCACGCCATTACCCATCTCAATAGTCCGCGGGGCAATAGCGACTACACCATCGAGGAGCCGATCCACTATCCCTTCGCCTTCTCGGAGAACGAGACTCTGCAGTGGGTCAATCGGCAGTTGGTCAAGGCCAAGCCCGAGTTCCACAAAAAAACGTTCCTCAAGCCGCTGCACAAGACACCGGAGTTCTGCGCCGGTTGCCACAAGGTGCACCTGCCCGAAGAGCTCAACGACTACAAGTGGCTGCGGGGCCAGAACCACTTCGATGCCTACCACTTGAGCGGCGTCTCAGGCCACGGTGTGACGAGCTTCTATTACCCTCCAAAGGCCAAGGACAACTGCAATGTGTGCCACATGCCCTTGGCGCCATCGGATCAATTCGGCGCCCAGGATTTTGCAGGCGACGGGGTGCTGCAGGTGCACGACCACCAATTCCCCAGCGCCAACACCGCTATCCCGCACATCAAAGGGCTGCCGCCAGAGGTGAACGAGGCCCATCGCGCCTTCAACGAGGGCGTGATGCATATCGACCTCTTCGCTTTGCGACGGGGCGGCCAAATCGACGGTGAGCTGATCGCGCCTCTGCGGCCAGAGGTGCCGGCTCTCGAGCCTGGTGAGTCCTACCTCCTGGAGACCGTCGTCCGCACTATGAAGATGGGCCATCTCTTCACCCAGGGTACGGCGGACTCGAACCAGGTGTGGGTCGACGTGCGGGTCACCAGCGGGGGGCCTGACGCGGTGATCGGCCGCTCGGGCGGCCTCGGATCGCAGAACCGGGTCGACCCCTGGTCGCACTTCGTCAACTCCTACGTGCTCGACAAGGACGGCAACCGGATCGATCGACGCAACGCGCAAGATATCTTCATCGCCCTCTACAACCACCAGATTCCGCCCGGCGCCGCCGATTCGCTGCATTATCTGCTGGAGGTACCGAAAGACGTCACCGGGCCGATCACCGTCGAGGCGCGGCTGCAGTACCGCAAGTTCGACACCACCTACATGGAGTACGTCTTCGGCGATCAATATGCCACGCCGGAGGACTACATCAACGATCTGCCGATCATGACCCTGGCCGTCGATCAGGTGACTTTCCCGGTCGTCGGGGTGGCGGAGGAGGTGGACAATCCACCGGCGCAGGGCAAGAAGGCTTGGCAACGCTGGAACGACTACGGCATCGGCCTGCTGCGCAAAGGCGGCAAGACCAAGGGAGAGCTGCGCCAGGCGGAGGAGGTCTTCGCTCAGGTCGAAGCTCTCGGCCGGTTCGACGGGCCGCTCAACCTGGCGCGGGTCTACCTGGCCCAAGGCACGGTCCAGGACAAGGCGATCGACGCCTTGGCGCGGGCCGCGTCCGACGCTTTCGATCCGCCAGCCTACCCCTGGTCGGTGGCCTGGTTCACCGGCTTGGTCAACAAGCAGAACGGCTACCTGGACGAGGCGATCGCCAACTTCGAGAGCATCGTCGCCCTCGACGACGCCACGACCCGTGAGCGCGGCTTCGATTTCAGCCAAGACTACCGGCTGCTCAACGAGCTCGGCCAAACCCTCTTCGAGCGTGCCAAACAGGAGCGCGGCGAGCGCCGCCGCGCGCGGCGTGAGGAGTTGTTGCGGGAGTCCCAAGGCCACTTCCAACGGGTGTTGGAGCTCGATCCAGAGAACACCACCGCCCACTACAACCTCGATCTGATCTACAAACAGCTCGGAGACAGGGAACAGGCCGAGTACCACTTTGGGCAGTACCGCAAGTACAAAGTCGACGACAATGCCCGCGATTCCGCCGTCGCCAACGCTCGGCGCAAGGATCCGGCAGCCAACCACGCCGCCGAGGCGATCGTGATCTATGACTTGCGGCGCGCCGAGGCTTTCGAGCTGGAAGACGGTCCGCGTCGCGCCGAGCCCTATGAATTGAAACCGCTCAGCGAGCCGGTCGAGACCCAGGTGGCAGAGACGAGCGAGGCAGAGGCGCTTAGCCTCATCGCCAGCCATACACCGGCGGGCAGCGGAGCGGCTTCCGGAGGGATGTGATGAATGAACCGTTGAGGCAGGAGGAGCCCAATCGCGACGACGAGCAGAAGCCACACCTGGTGGCGGTCGGCGAGCCGGAGGAGGTTCCGGACGACGCGGTCCCTGAAGATGACACGATTATCGGCATCGCGTTTCGCCGGTCTCTGATGGTCATCGGCGCGCTGGCGCTGCTTGGCGGTGGGATCTACTGGCTTTCACAGGGTTCCGGTGCGGCCGCGCCGGAGCAGATCATTGAAGCTGCGGCACCCCAGGCGGTCGAAGCGGTCACTGAGGTCCCGACGATCCGTTTCACGGATATCACAGCTGCAGCTGGTATCGATTTCGTCCACGTCAATGGTGGCTACGGCGACAAGCTCCTGCCCGAGACGATGGGCGGTGGTGTCGCCTTCTTCGATTTCGACGAGGACGGTGACGAGGACCTCTTGTTCGTCAACTCGTCCTACTGGCCGCATCGCCAGACCGC
>JBCCGX010001312.1:0-2765 GCA_039029035.1 Acidobacteriota bacterium
AACCTGGAGGTCTTCGCGGTCCACTCGATGGGCGCCTCAGCCGGAACGCGGCGCAGGTCGACAGCGGAGGTCGCCTCCGGCCCCTTGCTGCGTCGCACCGTCGTCGAGGCCCTCGAGTAACGCGGACGCCTCGACTCAGCTCCCCTCGACCTCGGCCTGATCGCCGAGGTGGAGGAGCGTCTTGCGCAGGGTCTTGGCCAGCGCCTCCTGCTGCCGCGGGGTGAGGGCGGCGAGGATCTCGCGCTCGGTCTCGATGTGGGTCAAGACCACCTCGTCGACCAAAGCCAGGCCCTTGGGAGTGAGGCGAACGATCACCTTGCGCCGATCCGTGGCGGCGGCGCGCTCCACCAGGCCGCGCTGCTCCAGGCGATCGATCCGGTGGGTGATGGCGCCGGTGGTCACCATCGTCTGACGCACCAGATCGCCGGCGGCGAGCTCATAGGGCTCGCCGCGGCGGCGCAGAGTGGCGAGCACGTCGTACATCCAGTTCTCGATCCCGTGACGAGCGAAGTTCGCCGCCAGTCGACGATCGACCAGGCGGGAGAGGCGCGAGATACGGCCGATCACGCCCACCGGCGACACATCGACCTCCGGCCGGACCTCGGCCCACTGCCGGAGGACCCGGTCGACCACATCGTGCTCGCGCTGCGCCATGGCTGCACTCTAGCAGCCGCGCCGGCCGAGGAAAAGCTTGACTTTGATTATCTCAACGTTAAGATAACGAACATGAAGACGATGAGCCGCAGTCTTTCAAAGAGACACAGCCTCCAGACGGCACTTCTCACCCTGCTGGCGCCGGTCGCCTGGGGCACCACCTATGTGACCATCACCGAGCTGCTGCCCGCCGGCCGGCCCTTCTTCGTCGCCGCGGTGCGCGCGATCCCGGCCGGCTTGGCGCTCCTGATCGTCGGCGCGCTGGTCTCCCGCTGGCGGCCGCGGGGTGCCGAATGGCGCCAGACCGCCATCTTGGCCTTGTTCAACATCGGCCTCTTCTTCCCGCTCCTCATCGTCGCGATCTACCGCTTGCCCGGCGGCGTGGCGGCGGCGGTCGGCGGCCTGCAGCCGATGCTGGTCGCAGGCCTGGCCTGCCTCCTCACCGGGCACCGGCCGCGCCGGCTGGACCTGGGCGTCGGCGTCGCCGCCGCGGTAGGCGTGGCCCTGGTGGTTCTGCGGCGCGACGCCGGGATCGACGCCGTCGGCGTGCTCGCCGCGGTAGGCGCCAACCTCTCGTTCGCCGTCGGCGTAGTGCTCACCAAGCGCTTCGCCACCCCAGGCAATCGGCTGGCCGCCACCGGCTGGCAACTGCTGCTCGGCGGCCTCGTCCTGGTACCCCTCACCCTGTGGATCGAAGGCCCACCCCCAGCGCTCGAGCCCCGCCACCTCGCCGGCTTCGCCTACCTCAGCCTCGCCGCCACCGGCCTCGCCTTCATGCTCTGGTTCCACGGCATCCGCCGCCTGCCCGTCGCCGCGCCGCCGCTGCTCGGCCTCGCCGCGCCGATCACCGGCGCGGCCCTCGGCTGGGTCCTGCTCGACCAGGCCCTTTCGCCCCTGCAGCTCTTGGGCTTCGCGGTCACCCTCGCCGCCATCGCCTACGGCGCCACCCTGGGCTCACCCGCGGCTCCCGAGGCGGCCCGGAGTCGCTTCCGCAGGTCTGCCGCAGACCCGGCCTACCACTGCGAGGTGTCGCCGGTCTCGAAGCCGTCGGCGAAGATCAGATCGCCGGCCCGCACCGCGGCGCAGGCGCTGGCCGGCCCCATGCACGCATCCGAGTCGGTGAAGCCGGCCACCACGTAGTAATACTCGCGGCCGTTCTGCAGACTACCGTCGTCGAACGTGGTGTCAGTCGTCTCGCCAGCGATGGCCTTGCCGAAGTCGCAGCGGTGGGGCCCGTCGGTGCGGTAGATCTTGTAACGCGTGGCGCCGGGGACCGGATCCCACTGCAGCGTCGCGCCCTGGGCGGCGCTCTTCGTCGTCACTGCCGGCGCAACGGTGGGCCGGCCGGCGCAGCCGGAATCCTGCACCACCGGCGTGTCGCAGGCGATCTGGTGCCGATCGTGGGCGTCGAAGATCGCCTGCATGTGCGGCGTGCCGTCACTCAGATCGCCATTGTCGTCGTCCACCGCCAGGAACTGCTGGTAACCGCTTGCCGCGTCACAGCCTCCCTGATCGCCGTTCTCGAGCGAGAACCACCGGCCGACATTGTCGGCCCCGAGAAAGTTGAGCCGGGTGGTGATCTCGAGCGCCGTGTTGTCGTCGAAGCCGTAGCGCGCCGGTAGATCGCGCTTCAACAGATCCCACACCGACTCCGACGACAGCTGGCCGATGCAGTGGATAACACAGCCGCAATTTGCCAGCGCCCAGTCGACATCGTGCGGCATCTGCGACTCGTGTCGCTGCCAATCTATGTCACGCACTCCGGTGCAGCCGAAACTGGCGATGCACGGGTCGCCGAAGGCATCGCAGAGCGACGTGAAGCCACCCCGTCCGATGCAAGAATCGTTCAGCCGCAGGGCAGCAAAGATATCGGCCCGTCCTTCACCCGTGTTGCTGATCCCGGCCTGGGTGTCGTTGTCATCCAGCCCGTGACCCCACTCGTGGTCGATCACCCCGGCGACCTCACCGAGGTTGTGGCACGTCGTCCCGGTCGCGCTGAGCCACATGTCTGTGCCGGTCCATTGCCCACCACAACCCATGTTGTCGACATTGACTCGCGCGATGACCTGGGACTGCAGCCAGGTGTTGGACGGCAAGTGGCTGCGGGCGAT
>JBCCGX010001313.1:0-2757 GCA_039029035.1 Acidobacteriota bacterium
CTCTACAACCTGGACGACCGAGCCGCGGCGACCGACGCCTGGAAGCGCTCCCTGGCGCTGGCGCCTGACGACGTCGACACCCTGCTCAATCTGGGTATGGTCGAAGCTGAGATCGGCAATACCGAGGCTGCGCGTGCCGCCCTGAGCCGCTTCTTGGAGATCGCTCCCGGCGCGGCTTATGAGACCAAGCGGCGCCAGGCGCAGGCACTCCTGAGCGACCTTCCAGGCTGAGCCAGCCGCGGCCGAATCGAGACCTCGAAGCGCGGCGGAGTCGCTGTCGATCGCTTTATCGACCGCCGCCGCCGATCTGCGCCAGCGCCTGCTGCACGGCTTCGGGCCGCGCTGCGGCACGCGCGCCATGGTGCAGGAAGCGCCGCGCGCCCGGCAGGTCCCCCTTGGCCACGAAGATCTGCCCCAACGCCAGGTAGGCCTCCGTTTCGGCCGGCTCGATCTGCAGCGCCCGCCGGTAGCTGGCCGCGGCCTCATCAAGCCGCCCGAGGGCGGCGAGGGCGCGGCCCAGGTAGAGATGGGTCTCCACCTGGTTTGGCCGACTCGCTAGGGCCTCCCGCAGGGGCTGCAGCGCTTCTGCGGCGCGCCCGAAGTCACTCAGCAATCGGCCCAGAGTGGCCTTCGACTGCGGCCAGGCGGGATCGCTGGCCACCGCCCGCCGAAGCGATGTCAAGGCCTCTTCTCTCTGGCCGGCGTTGGCCTGCAGCAAGCCTTGCCACAAGAGCGCCTGGGGGTGATCCGGAGCGAGCGCGAAGATTTTCTTCAGAGTGCTTTGGGCCGCCTGCGGCCGGCCAATCTCGATCTGGCCTCGCGCCAGGTCGAGATAGGGGTCGATCTCGGTGACCCGTGCGCCCTCGAGGGTCTCTTGCAGCCAATCGACAACGATGTCGCTGCTGGCGACGCGGATCGCCGATACGGCGCGAAACGCTTCGGCCCGGGGGCCGGCGGAAGCCGAGTCCAGCACGCTGATACCGAGCAGCGCGTGGTCGGTCTCTTCCAGCGGCGCCAGCAGCTCGTCGCCGCCGGGCCGGCGGCGAATGAGGTGGTCGGTCATCGTCACTTGCACGGCGTCTTGGGGCCGTCGCTCCTGCATGTGACAGGCAACACAGTTGCCGGGATCGATCGCACCGAGGTCCGCCGCGATCTGTGAGCTGGTGGCCAGCATCTCATCCAATCGGCAAGCGTCGATGCTGTGACAGCCCTGGCATGCGGCCCGATAGTGGGCCGGCCGCTCCTCTGGCTGCACCTTGCGATGCGGATCGTGGCAGGTCAGGCAGCTCAAGGCACCCTGGCTCTCGATGAAGCACCGGCTCTGTTCTAGGCGATACGGATGGTGATTGATCTCGAAGCGCTCGCCACGCGGTCGGCCCTCCTCCTCCACGTCGACCTGCACCATGTAGCTCGAGAGGTCTTCGCCCGGTACGAAAGAAAAATCGCCGCGACCGAACCGGCGGACGGAGTCTGCCACCACTGCAGGCTGCATGTGGCAGCCATAACAGATGTCGTCGCGCTTCGCCGGCGAGAGATCCGCCGGATTGACGATGGCTTCTGCCAGACGTTGGAAATCCACCGGCACCTGCATACCGATGCGCGAGTGCTCCGCCCCCGGTCCGTGGCAACGCTGGCAGCCCAGACCGTCGGGGAGCTCGGCCGGGAAGACATGCGGCTGCCCGTAGACGTCGCTATCCGCCGGCACTTCAGGGTAGGCACTGTGGCAGAACATGCACTCCCGAGTGACCAGACGCGTCACGCCGTTGTGGCTCGGGCGATCGTAGCCCGGTGCCATGCCCCAATGGGCGGTGCGGGTATACCAGGCCACCGGTAGCTGAAACAGATAACCACCGGGTGTTTGGTAAAGGTAGGTGCGGACGTGGGAGCCCGAGCCGAGGATCCAATCAACCGGCTGTTCGAAGATGTTGATCGGCCGCCCCTCGTCGTCGAGCTGATAGCGCTTGAAGTAATAGCGCTCGCCGCGCTGGCTCATCTCGTAGTAGCGGCCGGATTTCTCGTGCAAGAAGCGGCTGTTCGCAAAGTCTTCGATCACCTTCTCCGGCGTCGGCCGGTGGAAGGCCTTCGCCATGGCGACCTCCTGGTAGGCGTTGAAGAGATCCGTGTGACAGCTAGCGCACAGTCGATCATCGACATAGCCCGGCGCGGCGCCCTCGGTCACCCGATAACCGCGCTCGGCGAGCGGATCCGGCGTACCCTCGCGGCGCTCGGTTTCGGCGAAGACCATCCAGGTCGCGCCGAGGCATAGGGTAATCGCGGCGCAGACCCAGTATGGAGTCTGCCCTGCACTCGATCCTTTGACGCCTGATCGCACCGATTCAAGGGTCCTTTCGGGTCCTGAATCTACATCAAAGTGCGTCCTGACCTGGTCGGCGCACAAGGCGGGATGCATCGTGAGTCGCGTCAACGAGTAAGATGAGCAACATGCTGCGAGCCTGCTTCTTGGCCTACTTCTTGACCCTTGCTGTGTTGGCCACCTCGGTCTTGACCACTGCATGCGCCGCCGGGCAGGCGGTCTCGGAAGGCGAGACCATCGTTCTTGGCGAGCCCTTTCAGCTTGCGGTCGACGGTAAGGCTCAACTACAGGGAGAGAACCTCGACGTCCGCTTCATCCGGGTGGTTGGTGACTCGCGCTGCCCGCGCGGTGTCACCTGCATCTGGGAGGGCAATGCGGAGATCGAGCTTGTCCTCCGCCACCAGTCAGACGCAACGCTTCACCTCCACACGCAAGGCAGCGGC
>JBCCGX010001314.1:0-2748 GCA_039029035.1 Acidobacteriota bacterium
GAAGAGATCGCCTTCGCCGACCAGCAGCTGGGCCGCCTCCTGGCGGCTATCGAGCGCCAGGAGATCACCGAGCAGACGTTGGCCGTGGTGACCAGCGACCATGGCGAAGGCCTGAACCAGCATGGGCACATGGGGCACGGTCTCCAACTCTACGAGGAAGCAGTCAAGGTGCCGTTGGTCCTGCGATGGCCGGGGCGAATCCCACCGGGGACCCGGCTGTCGGCCCACGTGGAGCACATTGACCTGGCACCGACGATCCTCGAGCTGATGGGCCTGGACCGGCCGAGCCCGACGTTCCACGGCCGCAGCCTGGCCTCGGCGCTGTTGCGCGGTGGGGTGATCGATTCCCTCGAGGAACGACCTGTCTTCCTGCAGCGCCGGCTCTACGCAACCCGGCGGATCGGCCAGTTCGACGTCCAAGGCCAGAAGTTCGGCCTACGCCTCGGTCGCTGGAAGTACATCGAGGCCCGGGAGGAGGGCAGCCATGAGCTGTTCGATCTCGAAGGCGACCCTGGCGAGGTCCGCAACCTCGCCGGAGAGGAACCGGACCGCGTTCAGCGGTTCTCGAACGCTATCGGTGCCTGGCGCTCCCGGTACGAGGCTCGAGAAATAGCGGCTGAGGACGACTCCCAAGAGGCCATCGATGCGCTGCGGTCACTGGGGTATGTTCGTTGAGATCCGCAACGCCACGTCCAGTTTCACGCGTCGGGTCTTCAACTGAGACCGAAACGGTAGCCGAATGTCTCGATGTCGCAGGCGTAACGCTGCGCAACGAGGGCGCGGGTCCGGTCGTCGTAGTAGGCCGAGTAGGGTCCGCGTGCGGAGCGATTCTCGTGCGGTAAGGCCACCGCCCCGATACCCATGCGCCGGCAGAATCGTTCGAAGTCTTCGGTCAGCCTCTCGAAACGCAGGACGTGATCGACGGCGACGTCGCCTCGATCGTCGAGGAGGTAGTCGAGCTGCGGACGGAGGTGAGCGTGTTCCAGACCGAGCGTCCGTTCGAGGAACTCCGAAAAGCCGATGCCGGCCAGGGCCACGCCGAGCTCGGCCGATTGGGTCAGCAGATGAGGATCCGGGTTGGCGTAGACCGAGACCAGCCGGTCCCAAGGATTGCGCACCACCGTAAAGGTCCGTAGGTTCGCGAGAGTCTCTCGGTCGAGGACGCGCGCCAGCTCGCGGTAGGTGAGGTGCTGCAAGAACGCCGAGCCGAACCGGCGCCCGTCGGGAGGCCTGGTGCAGGCCAAGCCGAAGAGTCGCTCCGGGTCTTCGATGCGCCAATCACCGAGGAGGCCCGTGGCGCGCTCGACGCTGGTGCCCGCCGTCTTCGGAACGTGGACGAAGAGCAGCCGACGGCTTCGGTCAACGGGCATGGCGACGCTCTTCTTTCACCGCGGAAACCGCGGACGGCAGGGCAGCGCACCAACTGGGCGGATGCTCCAACATGAGGCTCAACGCACGGTTGGGCTCGGCGAAGTAGTCGTCGAGCCAGCCTCGAACCGAGAGCGGCATCGGATCGTAGTCGCGAGCATAGTGGACTCCGAGACGGGCATCGCCAGCCTCCCGAGCTCCCAGGAACCTGAAGAGGTCGTCCAGCGCCTCCTGCTCGCCGGCAAAGAGTCGATCGCACGCGGTCACGTGGACCTGTCGATGATCAAAGAAGCGGTACACCCGTTCGAGCTGCTGCGCGTAGCGTCCGCGCGCGAGGTACGAGAAACACCTGGCGGGTTGGCTGAAGTACTCTGGGTTGCGGGTCATCGCTGCCATCTCTTGCTCGAGGAGCGGTTCTTCCTCGTCGAGAGCCTGCTCGAAGCCGCGCTGCTCCCGGCCCAGGGCCACTTCGTGGTGGTAGTGCGAATAGGCACGGGCACCGGGCTCGCGGAGCAGCACAACCAGCCGGGCGTTCGGTAGTAGAGCCGAGATCCGTTCGAGGCAGGCGGGCCAGAAGAGGTACAAAGGCGTCGCCTCGCCGACCTGCTGGTCACTTCGTGCCGGCGGGAAATGCTCCCGGTACCAGTCGGTGCCGCGACGGAAATGCTCGGAGAAGAAGTGCACCTCTTTCGGAGTCGACATCGCGAAGGATGGATGGGCTTCCAGCAATCGGAACAGCGATGTCGTGCCGCATTTTTGGGCACCGATGATAAGGAAGTCCGGTAGGCGAGGGGTCGGTGTCATTCCGGGATGCCTTCGGTCCGCGGACGCCAGGGCATCGGTAGTCCATTCCAGTGGAGTATCGCCGCGTCCGGAACCCGGTTGCGTGCGTACTCGAGGGCGTCGGCTGACCACTCGAAGCTCCAGTCTCTCAAGGGTGTCCCCGCCACGCTTTGATTCCAAGCGGTGGTCTCCAGAACGAAGTCCTTGCTGCCCTGGTTTACGAGTGCCCAGATCAAGCATCCCTGGTCGTGCCACGCGATCGCGTCGCGAACGTCTCGACGAGCCAGAGCGTTGCGTACGGCGTCACAGTAGTCGGCGAGTAGGTCTTGGTCCCGAACCAAGTCCCACCCTGATAGACCGGCATTGACCAGTGGCTGGCTGGAGGGAAGGCCCGGTCCGAGCAGTTCGTAGAGACGCAGCGGATTGGCCGTGCGTTCCGGGGCGAGGTTCTCGGGAGTGAAGACCGGCCGTTCGACGAGCAGCTCGAACAGTCGGTCCAGGTCGCGAAGCACCAACATGTCGGCGTCGGCCCAGAGGGTGTACCGAAACGGACTGGCTGCGATGAGAAAAGGGCAAATCCAAAGAGGCCAGACCCTC
>JBCCGX010001315.1:0-2744 GCA_039029035.1 Acidobacteriota bacterium
ACCAGGGCGGCGTCGCGGATGTCGCCTTCCACCAAGCGGTAGTCGTCGCGTTCCAACAGCGGCGCCACGTTGTCGCGTTTGCGCGCCGGGTCGTAGAAGTCGTTGAAATCGTCGAGCACCGTGATGCGCTCGCCGCGACCGAGCAGGTGCTGGATCAGATGGGAGCCGATGAATCCGGCACCGCCGGTCACCAGGATGTGGTTCGTCATGGTTCGACTGGAGCGGATCGGATGTTCAGGACCTCGGGCTCTGCGCTCGAGGCTCCGGGAGATCAGTGAGCAAGCTCATGGGGTGGGTCTAGCAAGTATCGCGCGTGAAGAGTATCAACGATGCTTGGAGCAATGCTAGGAGCCTTTTGCGATAGCAACAGGCTCCTGGCGCGGTGGGATGGGCCAAGATCTCCGCGGCAGCGGAGATCTTGGGGCGTAGCAAGATGAGGAAGGTGTATCCTTGACGGGTCTTGCCCTCCCCCTCTCCCATGACCAAAGGACTCCCCTCAGCATGTCGAAGGATCTCGAAGCGCAAGTGACCGAAGCGCTCAAGACTGTGAAATACCCCGGTATGAGCCGCGACATCGTCTCGTTCGGCTTCGTCCGGCAGCTCGAGGTGGCCGGCTCCACCGCAGCCATCGAGCTCGAAATGTCGACCCATAACCCGGAAGCCGCCGAGAGCGTCCGCTCCCAGGCCGAGGCCGCAGCGCGCCAAGTCGAAGGCATCACCGCGGTGGAAGTCAAGCTGCATGTGCAGCAGCCGCCCAATCGCGGGGCTTCGGCGCAGAAGGCAATCGCCCGCGACCCGGGCCTGCTGCCCGACGTCGAGCATGTCGTGGCGGTGGCCAGCGGTAAGGGCGGCGTCGGCAAATCGACCATCTCGGCTAACCTGGCGGTGCGTATGGCGCAGCTCGGCCGCCGGGTCGGCCTGCTCGATGCCGACATCTACGGCCCTTCGATGCCGATGATGTTCGGCATCACCGAACGCCCGCGAACCGATGGTCAGACGCTCAAGCCTTTCGAGAAGTACGGCATCAAGGTGATGTCCCTCGGCTTCCTGGTCGAGATCGACACGCCGGTGATCTGGCGCGGCCCGATGGTCATGCGCGCCTTGGAGCAGATGCTCGGCCAGGTCGAGTGGGGCGAGCTCGACTACTTGATCGTCGATCTGCCGCCCGGCACCGGCGACGCCCAGCTGACGCTGACCCAGAAGGTGCCACTGTCCGCAGCCGTCATTGTCACCACGCCGCAGGACGTGGCTTTGATCGACGCCCGCAAGGGGCTCGCCATGTTCCGCAAAGTCAACGTTCCGGTGGTCGGGATCATCGAGAATATGTCCGGCTTTGCCTGCCCGCACTGCGGCGAGACCACCCACGTCTTCAAGCACGGCGGTGGCGAGCGCACGGCGGAGGTCGTCGGCACGACGTTTCTCGGCTCGATTCCGCTCGATCCGGCCATCGTCTCGGGCGGTGATGCCGGCGTGCCGATCGTCGTCTCGCAGACCGAAGGCCCCCATGCCGACGCCTTCGAGAATGTCTGTGAAGCGGTGGCGGCGGAGGTCAGCCGCGGCCAGAGACCGAAGCTGCGCATCGTCTGATCCCCATGTCCGTCGCCATCATCGCGGATTGCCATCTCGGAGGGCCGGGAGGCGATGCCGGGCCTCTGCTCGAGCAGCTCGAGGCGTTGCCGGATCGTGGCTGCCGTCACCTGGTCCTGATGGGCGATATCTTCCACATCTGGGTCGGCAAGCGCAGCTTCGAGACCGATCTCATCCGCCGCGTCATCCACGCCTTCGAAACCTTGCGGGGGCGCGGAGTCCGGATCGACTACATCGAGGGCAATCGCGACTTCTTCATCGCCAAGGGCCCCTATGCCAAGGCTTTCGACACGGTCGCTCTCGAAGTGGATTTCGAGGCCGGTGGCAAACGCTATCTCGCCGTGCATGGCGACGGCCTCAACGATCGCGATCGCCAGTACCTCTTCTGGCGCTGGCTGTCGAAGAGCTTGCCGGTCCGCTGGGCCATCTCGATCCTGCCGCCGCCCATCGCACGCCACTTCATGGTGTCGACCGAAGCGCGCCTGGCGGAGACCAACTTCAAGCACAAGGCGGAGATCCCCAAGGAGGCGATCCTGCGCTACGGTGAGCGACGCCTGAGCGAAGGCTACGACGTTCTCTTGCTCGGTCACTTCCACGAGTCTCGCGTCTGGTCCGCCGGCAGCGGCGAGGTGCATATCCTCGACGCGTGGTTCAACCATCACCACATCGAATGGCTGGGAACTGTGCCAGCTCCCGGCGCTGGCTAACCTTTTTGGTCAAGATGAGCCTCTAATCCAATACAATCAACGGTTAACTACCCGTCCAGTGACGCCCCGTCCATCGGATCCGAGGAAGTCGACGAAGGAGGTTCTCATGTCCTGTCACCTGACTCCGTGCCACCCGATGCAGTGCATCATGCCGCCCCACATGCTGGAATCCTTGAGGATGCGTGGCGACGAGAAGATGCGCAAGATGTGTGACACCCTCGAGAGGGAGGCCGACAAGGCCCGCGCTTCGCGCCAGGAGGCCGCGCCTCCCCACTCTTTCCGGGCCGCTCGACGGGTCGTGGCTGGGGCTTCTGCCAACCTCGACCGCACCATCTTCGACGCCAAGAAGCGGGCGACCCTACCCGGCACCGCGGTGCGCAGCGAGGGCGATCCACCCACCGGTGACGATCAGGTCGACGCCGCCTACGACGGCTCCGGCGACACCTACAA
>JBCCGX010001316.1:0-2737 GCA_039029035.1 Acidobacteriota bacterium
GAGCTCTTTGCCCGCATGGCGGAGCTGCATCGGCAGATGGCGTGATTCGGCGGTCGGTTGCGTATTAGAGTGCAAAGGCCGAAGTTTGTTTTCGACGACCGATGGAGATTGCCCGATGAATGTCAGGAAAGTGGCCCGTGCGACCGGGTCGATTCAGGTTTCGATAGTCTGCCTCGCCGCGGTGCTGACCGCCCCGATCGCCGAGGCCGCCCAGCACCACAACCAGCACGACGAGCGTGCCTTGGCCGAGGATCCGCGGCTGGCTCCAGGCCAGTTGGCACCGGTGCTCGAAGGCCTCGGTGAGAACCACTACCCGATCACGACGAGCTCCGAGCGCGCCCAGCTGTTTTTCGACCAGGGACTCAAGCTCACCTACGGTTTCAACCATCAGGAAGCCCTGCGCAGCTTCAAGGAAGCGGCACGGCTCGATCCGGACAGCGCCATGGCCTATTGGGGCTGGGCTCTGGTGCTAGGCCCCAACCTCAATCTTCCGATGCAGTCGGAGGTGGTGGAGCAGGCCTATGAAGCCATCCAGATGGCGGTGGCGCGTAAGGACAAGGTCTCGGCCAAAGAAGGCGACCTGATCGACGCCCTGGCGGAGCGCTACAGCGACGACCCAGAGGCCGATCGCGCCGCCCTCGACGCGGCTTACGCGCAAGCCATGCGAGGTATCCACGACGTCTACCCGGATGATCTCGACGCCGCGACCCTCTATGCCGCCTCGTTGATGAACTTGTCGCCGTGGAACTACTGGTCGCGGGATGGCAAGCCGACCGGCGCCACGGAGGAGATTCTCACCGTGCTCGAATCAGTCCTCGAACGCGATCCGCAGCACGAGGGCGCGCTGCACTACTACATTCACGCCGTCGAGTCGGTCGACGCCAAGCGGGGTGAAGCCGCTGCCGATGCCTTGCAGCCCCTGGTGCCGGGCATCGGCCACATGATGCACATGCCGTCGCATATCTACATGCAGGTCGGGCGCTATGCGGATGCTTTCGAGTCCAATCGCCTGGCCGCCATCGCCGATGAGGGCTACATCACGCAATGTCGCGCCCAGGGCATCTATCCGCTGAACTACTACCCGCACAACGTCCACTTCCTGGCCTGGGCGGCAATCCTCGAAGGTAAGAGCGAGGCCGCTCTGGAAGCCTCGCGCAAGGTGGCGGCGAACGTCCCGGAGGATCACCACGGCAATGTCTGGGGGCTCTACCAAACGTTTCTCAGCATGCCGCTCTACACCATGGTGCGCTTCGGCCTGTGGGACGAGATCCTCGCCGAGCCGAAACCGTCGGCCGATCTGCGCTACCTCTCCGGCATCAGCCATTACGCCCGGGGCATGGCCTACACCCACACCGACCGGCTCAAGCCGGCACGGCGCGAGCTGGCCGCGCTGGAGAAGCTGGCGCAGGCCGCCGATTCCGCCGATGTTCTGATCGGCTTCAGCAACGCGGCCCGTCTGCTGTCGATCGCCCAGCACGTCCTGGCCGGCGAGCTCGCCGCACAGCGCGGCCGGCACGAGGAAGCCCTGGGGCTCCTATCGCGTGCGGTGCGCCTCGAAGACAGCATGCTCTACAACGAGCCGCCCGATTGGTACTACCCGGTGCGCCACACCCTCGGCGCCGTCCTCCTGGAGGCCGGTGCGCCGGTGGAGGCCGAGGTGGTCTACTGGCAGGATCTGGCCCAGCAAGAAGAGAACGGCTACGCTCTCTACGGCCTGGCCCAGAGCCTGCGCGCCCAGGGTCGCAACGACGAAGCGGCCCAGATCGAGGAGCGTTACCGCAAAGCCTGGACTGCCGCTGACGTCGAGCTGTCGTCGTCGCGATTTTGAAACCGCCTCGATCAAACTACGCCTTGGTCACGTCCAAGCGCAGGACGTGACCGAGGATCTCGACCTTCTTGCCGTCGGTGGCCTCACCCTTGTCGAGGGTATCGGCCAGGGTCTCGCCGGCGATCCGCTCACCAAAGTCGGTGACGGCGGCGATCATCTTCTCGGCGTCGGTGGCATAGGTGATGGCGATGCGGTCGGTGACCTGCAGATCGAGCTCTTTGCGCATCTGCTGGATGTGGCGGATCAGGTCACGGGCCAGGCCCTCGCGCTCGAGCTGCGGTGTCACCTCGGCGTCGAGGGCAACGACGAGGCCCTTCTCCTCGCTGACCGCGTAGCCTTCCGCCGCCCGCCGGTCAGCGATCACTTCGTCGCCTTCGAGCTCCCAGCGGTCGTCGCCTTTCTCGACCACCACTTTCTCGCCACGGGCGAGCGCATCGCAGACCGAGACCGGATCCGTAGTGGCGAGTGCGGCGGCGATGTCGCGCATCGACTTACCGTATTTGGGGCCGAGGAGCTTGAAGTTGGGCTTGACGCTGACCGAGAGAAAGCACGCCGAGTCCTCGCCCAGGGTGAGCTGCTTGACGTTCAGCTCGTCGACGATGTGATCGCCGAAGCGCTCGACGGCGCGCCGGTGGGCATCGTTCGCCGGCACCACGATCAGCTCCGCCAGGGGCTGCCGGACGCGTAGCGACTCGGATTCCCGCGCTGCCAGGGCCAGCGACACGATCTTCAGGGTGGCGTCCATCTCACGCGCCAGGGCTTCGTCGTGCAACGACTCGTCGTAGGTCGGGTAGGGACGGTGGTGGACACTCTCGGGCGCGTCGGGGAAGGCCGAGCGCACCAGGTTCTGGTAGATCGCCTCGGTGAGGAAGGGCACGATCGGAGCGAGCGCCTCGGAGAGGGTCACCA
>JBCCGX010001317.1:0-2734 GCA_039029035.1 Acidobacteriota bacterium
CCCAAGGCGGTGACCGGGCACGACAGGCGCGGCTCGGGCGCCGGCGTGTAGGTCTCGTTGAGCTCGAAGTCGGCACGGATCAAGGGCAGCATGAGCTGCATGAGCTCCGGATTGTCGAGCACCTCGGTCGGCGTACCGTTCATCTCCCGCAGCCGCTCGCAGAGCTCCTGATCCGGCAGCAGGTAGTCCCCTTCGCGGTCGTTGGGCAACTGCGGGGCGCGACGCGCCGAGGCCAGGAAGCGGATCGGCTCGACCCCACGATCCTGCTGTAGCCGCCGCGCGGCCTCATAGCCGACGATCGAGCCCATGCTGTGCCCGAAGATGGCGAACGGTTGGTCGACATAGCGCTCCAGCGCACCCACCATATCGTCGATCAGCGCCGCCATGCTGGTATGGGGCGCTTCGCGCAAGCGCCGCTCGCGACCCGGTAGCTGCACCGGCAGCACATCGATTTCCGGCGGCATCTCGGTGGTCCATTTGCGGTAGGTCAGGGCACCGCCACCGGCGTAGGGGAAGCACAACAGACGCAGACGCGCCTGCGGTCGATTCTGGCGGAAGGCGATCCACGGATCGCTGCTCGAAGTCTGGTGCATGATCGATACTCTTGGTCGAGGAAAGCTGTCGAGCGACCGCGGGAAGTTATCAAACTCGTACGACAGATACTAATGGCTGCCTGGAGACCTAATACCGCCTGTAGACCTAATAGCTGCCTGGGGTGAGGTCGAAGGTGCCGAGGTCGATGTCTTGACCGGCACGGACGCTGATCACCCGGGCCGTGCGGCGGCCGATCAGGACGGTGTAGACCTGGGTTGGCAGGTTGGGGAAGCTGAACGAGCCGTCCGGTCGGGTCTTCGCAGTCGCCCAGCCATGGACGGCGTTCACATCGCGCAGCGCCACCACGACCCCGCCCACCGGCTGCTCCTCGCTGGTCAGGCGACCGTGCAAGACGCCTCCGGGTAAAGGCAGCTCGACCTCGGACGCCGAGAAGCTCGACGCCAGGGTCGTCTGGCGTACCTCGATCTCCGCCGCAGCCAGTGGATCGTAGAGGTGTAGGTACAGATCGACCGGCTCGCCGGCGCGACGGCGCACGGCAAAGCTGCCATCGGCCGCCGGCCGATAGCGCTCCATGCTGCGCGGCGTGCGGGCGCTGAGGGTCCAGGACGCTCCGGCGGACGGCTGGAACACGACTCGGACGGTCCGCCTCGCCTCGCCGAAACGCACCGTCGAGATCTCGCCGCGGCGAACCCGGACGGTGCGTGATGCCGCCGTCTCTTCCTCGACCACCGACGAGCCGAGGTGGGTGATCCGCGGCTTGAAGACCTCGTAGACGCCGGGCGCGAGATCGTCGGATAGCGCCTCGCCCCGGGCGTCGGTCTCGAGCGTTGCAACCTTTTGGCCTTTAACCCGTGGCGTTGCACCCTGCAGGGTCACACCGGACGTCCGAACCAGGAGGCGGCAGCTCTGACAAGGCAGGTCCGTCGCTTCGTCCCACACCACGGCGCGGATTCGACCACCGCTATGCATGGCGAGCAACAGCGGCTCCCGCGACCGCAGTTGGCCTGGTGTGACCGTCACCTCCTGACCGGCGTAACCTTCGCGACTCAAGTGCAGCACCAAGGCTTCTTCGCTGCGCGTCGCGAGGCGAAACTCGCCGTCGGCATCCGTCGTGGCCCAGGCCGCGCCGGGGGGTGTCAGGGCACGGATCTCCACTCCATCGAGCGGCGCCTGGCTTTCCCCATCGACGACCCGGCCCTCCAGCTCGCGGCCGTAGAGCAGGACAATCGCTTCGAGCTCCAAAACCTGGCCGGGCTCGACGCTCAGCCGTTGCGTCGCCACCTCGAAGCCCGGCGCTGCGGCGGTAAGCTCGTAGTCGCCAGCGATGAGGTCGACGAAAGCGAACCCACCGTCCGGGTCGACCGCCAGCGGATCCAGCGCCAGCGGATCGATCGCCCCGGCCGGCGAAGCCGAAGCGCCGGACTCCTCAGGGATCGTCGCCAGGGTCACCATCGCCCCAGCCGGCGGCACGCCGTCGATACCAATCACCTCCCCGCCAAGAGCGGCCAGGGGCTCGAGGACACAGGTGACGAGGACCGGCAGCAGCGGATAGTCCTGGCGAAACGAGCGATAGCCCGGCTTGCGGCAGCCCAGATGCACCGCCTGATCGACGGAGAAGCCGCTCAGAAGCGCCCTGCCGTCCGCATCGGTGAAGGCTTCGTAGCGCTTCAGGTCGTCGGGCGTCGTGCCCTGTCGGCCGGTGACGCGGGCTCCCGACAGCGGCCGGCTCTCCCGATCCGTCACCTCGAAGCTGACCACCAGGCCGTCGGCCACGTCGATCGCGCCGAGATCCCAGGAGACGGCCGCCGACGGATCACTGGTCGCCTCGCGCCGCGCTACCCCCGGTGACGGCAGAAAGAAGGGCTCGGAACGGTGCACCCGGCCGGACGGCAGGAGGGCTTCCAGGAAGTACTCTCCTTGGGCGACCTTTGGCAGCACGAAGCGGCCCTCGGCATCGGTCTCTACCTCTCGCGTAAGCGGCGCGCTGACGGATTCCTGATCGAGGCCCAGGGGCATAGTGAACGGGCGGCCGAAGGGAATACCCGCCGGCACCAGGGCGACTCGTGCACCGGCGATCGGCCAGCCATCGAGCAGATAGCGCCCTTCCACCGCCAGCCCGAGCTCGAAGCGGATGGCGACATCCGCCGCCGCATCCGGCGCCGCCCAGACCTCGCGTTGC
>JBCCGX010001318.1:0-2728 GCA_039029035.1 Acidobacteriota bacterium
CCTGCCGCGCTTCCGTCGCGAGGCTCGGTTCGATACCTGGCTCTACCAGGTCGCCGCCAACACGTGCCGCAAGGCCTTGCGCGATCGGCACGTGCAGAAACGTCGATTGGACATCGAAGCGAAGAGCATGACCGACCTACCGGATGACGTCGTACCCGAAGATGGAAGGTGGAGCGGGCGGAGTGCTGCGCCCGGCGCCCTGGGCGGATTGCTGAGCGAGGAGCGCAGTCAGCGACTGCGCCGCGCCATCGCCACCTTGCCGGTGCGAATGCGAACTTGCTTGGCCCTGCGGATCTACCAAGAGCTCAGCTACCAGGAGATCGCCGTCGCCATGCGGCTGTCGGTGGAAACAGTCAAGGCCCATCTCTACCAGGCGCGGCGGCGGCTCGAGAAGGAGATGGGCGAAAGGGCCGTGCCAGGTGACGGGGCGCGACAAACCGCGCAGGCAAAGCGTCAAGCTGTGAAGGAGAAGGGGTGAGCGAGGACGATCGAAACGCGCTCGATCAGGAGATCCGGGCCCTACTCGGGGCGTCGGATGTTGGCCAGCACCCGTCGCACGACGAATTGGCAGCTTATGTCCGTGGCGACCTGCCGGCCGCCGCGGCGGAGCGCCTGCAGGAGCACTTGGGCCCCTGCCGGCAGTGTACGGCGACCGTCCTTGCGCTCGACCTGCCGGAGCTCGAAGACTTCGAGGTCGAGGCTTTGCCGGCTGCAGAGATCGTCGCCGAAGTGGATACGATTGTCGCCCGCACACGAGCGGAGGCCGAGCCTGCTGCGCGGCGCCCGCTGCTGGCCCTCGCGGCGATGCTCGCCATCGCCTGCCTGGCGCTGGGGATCTTCGTCGTGCACCAGCAACAACAGTTAGAGGAGCTCGAGGACGCTCTGCTGCGCGTCGCCGAGACCACCAGCGTGGCGCAAGCCGATCCTGCTGAGGGCCCGCCGCAAACCGGCGTGCCGATCGTCGATCTCTACCCGTCGAGTGTTGCCCGGGGAGAGGTGAGCGTTGCTTCGGTGGCTATTCCTGGCCAAGCCGCGATGGTGGTGCTGATCCTCACGCCGCCCTCCGACCTGTCGTTCGAGAGCTATGTGCTGCGTCTGTTCGACGCCGCTGACCGCGAGCTATGGCGTGGTCCGGCGCGGGCCAATGCCGCCGGTAGCTTCGTCGTCGTGCTGCCCCGACGCTTCGCCGAAGCGTCGCCGGAGCGCATCGTGCTGTACGGACTCGAGGGCGCGGTGGAGCGACAGGTCGAGGTCTACCGCGTGCGCTTCGAGCTCTGACGGAGCGGTCCTTGCGCACACCGCCTTTGCCGAGAGCCACTGCGCGTTGGGTCGCTGGGCTCCATCTTCTAGCGAGGCCTCGCCTCAGACGGCGAAGCCCGCATCGGTGCTCAGGGAAGGCGAAACTTGACTCGAGATTCAAGATGGCGCCTTCCCTAGCGCAGCGGGTGGGAGCTGCCTTGGTCGGCGCATTGTCCCTTGGCGGGATGGCGCTGGCTGACGAGGGGGTGGCCGCTTCCCTACAGGCGGCACGGCTCGACTTTGAGGAGGCCCTGGTCTATCTCGAGAGCAGCCTGGCGGACGACGCGCACCGGGCACGTGATCTGCTGACCTCAGTGGTGACGGTGGCTCACCAGGCCGATGCCGGAGGGCTCGAAGCCGAGGCGCTCTACGCTCTCGGAATTGCCACCGATCGGCTGGGAGATCCGGCGGGTGCGTTGGCCCCTTACCGTCGGGCATTGCTGCTGCAGCAAGCGTTCGGCGATCGTCGCGGTGAAGCGGCGACGCGCAACAATCTCGGCTTGATTCTGGCCGAAATCGGGCGACCCAACGAAGCTCTGACCCACCTCGAGTCGGCCCTCACCCTGCGCCGAGCCGCGAGCGATCTGTCCGGCGAGGCCGCGTCGGTGCACAATCTCGCAGCCCTCCATCTGCAACTGGGCGAGCACCAGGCCGCCCTCGATCACTACCAGCGGGCCCTGGAACTGCATCGACAGCTCGACGATCCACCAGCCGAGGCGGCGGCGCTGAACAATATCGGTCTCGTCTTCGCTCAATTGGGTGAGCCCGAGCGGGCCGATCAGCACTACCACCGAGCCCTCGCGCTGCATCGCGTGAGCGGCAATCTGTCGGGCGAAGCTGGGACCCTGGCGAATCTCGGCCTCAGCAGCCTGGAGCTCGAGCGCCCCGCTCTTGCTCTGGCCCATCTCGGGGCCGCTCGCCGGATCTATCGGACGCTCGGGGATCGCGCTGCTGAAGGCGATGTGCTGGCCAACCTCGGACTCGTCTACCTGGAAACTCAGCAGCCCGAGTTGGCGCAGCGGGAGCTCGAGGCGGCCCTTACCATCCAGCAGCAGCTCGGCAACCGACGAGGTGAGGCCGCGGTGCGCAACAACCTGGGCCGGCTCGAGCGCCAGAAAGGGCGCTTCGGGCCAGCACGGGCGCATCTCGACCGGGCCCTCGAGCTACAGCATCAGCTGCAAGATCCGTGGGCGATCAGCTTCGCCCTGTTGGAGCTGGCCCAACTGGAGGTCGCCAGTGGGCGGCTCGAGAAAGGGCGCGCGACGATCGAGGCAGCAGTTGCGGTGGTCGAATCGGTGCGCTCCGAGATTGCTAGCCCGAGCCATCGAGCGACTTGGCTCGGTAGCCGGCGCGAGATCTATGATTTCCGGGTCGAAGTGTTGATGCGGCTCGATCAGCTCGAGCCCTCGGGCGGTCATCGGGACGCGGC
>JBCCGX010001319.1:0-2725 GCA_039029035.1 Acidobacteriota bacterium
CAACTCGACCAGGCGCTTCTCGTCGCGTTGTCGCTGGCGCTGTCGTTGCGCCGAGCCGCGGCGCGCCGCGCCGTTGTTCTCGATGTCACGGATCCGCTGCCGGGCCCACAAGAGGGGCAGCGGGCCGCCCTGCTCGGCCGTAGCGAGATCCAGGTCGACACGCCACTGGCGGTCGCCGGCCGTGAGCGTCACGTGATCGGCGGTTCCCGCCTCCATCCGGCCGAAGATCGTCAAGCGGTCGCCAGCGAAGATCGGCGGGATCTCGGCCGGGGCCTGTTCGACTCGCAGACCACCCCAGTCGACCTGCACATCGGCCAGGGCCGGCGTGCGCACCCGGCCGAACATCCGCAGCACCTTGGGCTCGATCCGCTCGCCGGGGTAGATGAATTCGGCCGCGCCACGCGAGACCCGCGCCAGCTCGCGCAGCAGGTACTCGCTGACGCCGGCACCGATACCGAAGGTGAAGAGCCGTGTCGTCTCGGCGTGCTGCCGTGCCAGGCGGATGATTTGGCTCTCGTTGGCCACCTGACCGTCGGTCAACAGCAGAACCTGGCGCCGGCGCTCCGGATCGGGCGCCGGCTGCAGCAGGCTCTCGAGCGGCGCCAGCATCTCAGTGCCGTTCAAGTCGGCGTCGGCTCGCTCGACATAGCGCGTCGCCGCTTCCAGGGTGCGCTGGTTGAAAGGTTTCGGCGTGTGCCACAGAGCTTCATGACGCGAGCCGAAGCGCACGATATTGAAGGTGTCGCCGGCCGATAGGGCGCGGATACACAAGGCCAAGGCGCGCCTGGCCTGGTCGATCGAGTCGCCCTGCATCGAGCCCGAGCAGTCGAGCAAGAAGAGGACTTCGCTTCTGCGGTCCTCGGCTTCCGGATCGGGCAGGAAGCTCAAGCAGCAAACTGGGGTGCCATCGTCATCCTGCGCCATCCGTGCACCGGGACGGTGGGGTTCGGCGGTCTCCACGAGGAGCACGAAGTCACGGTCGAGGGCGGCTTCGGCCTGGGACAGCTCCACCTTCGCCCCCTTCTCGCCCATGGTGGTGCGTACCGGGTGGCTGGGCGATTCGACCGCGCGCAGACCACCGGGCATCTCCACCTCCACCTCGAGGGTCAGGCCGTAGGGCACCGTCAACCAGCGCGGCGGGTTGACCCGCTCGCCGTCGGGCTGGCCGACTTCCGGTGGCTGGTCCCTCGGCACATAGCGCGGCGAGACCGTGGTCGGAATCAGCAGTCGGATCGCCTCGCCTTCGGTGCTCGCCAGCGCGACATAACGAATCTCGATCTCCACCGACTCGCCGGGGCGTAGATTGCCCACCGAAGCGGTGAAGACATTGGGGCGCTCCTGATCGAGCAGAAAGGCGCCATGCCCCTCGGCCATGGCGTCGTCGTAAGTCTCGAAGGCCTTGTCCCGCTCTTCCACGTGGCCGGTGAGCGTTCGTTCGTCGAGGAGAGCGGCAAAGCCGCATACCGCAGCTTCTTCTGGCAGGGGAAACACATACACTGCCTCCACCGGCACGGTTTCGCGATTGCGGTAGCGCTGGGTGATCGTCACTTCGCTCGCCGAGTCAGTCAGGCAGGCCGCGATGCGGATGCCTTCGAGCGGCACCTCTTGGTCATCTGCGAAAAGTCCGCAGAGCAGCTCTTTGTTCATGGTTCGTTTCCTTTCTCGAGAATCTCGGCGATCGCCTGGCCTAGCTTGCGCACCTGGTCGGAGTCGACACGTGTGTCGCGTAGATGTAGCTCGATCCCGTCGCCGAGGGCGATCCGGGTCCAACTGCTGTAGCGCACTTCGGGTGGCGGCATTGCCGGTTCGGGCGGCCGGCGGCCGGTCAGGCGAGTGGTGATCTCAGATAACGGTCGACCGGCCTCCTGCAGCCGGCGAATGCGAATCAAGGTGTCGAGATGTTGCTGGGTGTAATGACTGCCCCGGCCGCCTCCGGCCGGCGCCGTCAGCAGGCCGCGCTGGACGTAATACCGCACCGTCCGTCGGCTGACGCCACCGAGCTCCGCCAGCTCGCCGATCGAGTACTGGCGGTCGTCTCGGTTCAGGTCGTCTCGTGACGGGTCTTCCCGTGACGGGTCTTCTTTTGACCTTGAGCTTTGATCGCGACGCTTCATGGCATGAATGTGACACTAAGGTGTCGCATTGTCAAGTGTCGTATTAATTGCTTGGCCTGTGCACGAGCCTGGTGGCTCTCGGACCGTCGCGAAGCCCCGAGGGTGGGAGCCGTACCGAGGCTTCGCGGTCCGAAGTCGTCGCTCGCAGCGGGATTGGGCGAAAGAAGCCAAGCACCCGCGGGTGCCGCAGGGGCTTGGCGAAGAACCAACCAACCTCTCTCGGGTGCCGCGGCAACTTCTGAGAGAACCAACCGACCTCCCGCGGGAGTCGCGGCGACTTGGCGAAGAAACAACCAACCTGCCGCGAGTGTCGCGGCGACTTCCCGACGAATTCGACGGTCAGCCGCATCGGTCGCGGCAGCTTGCCGGGAATTCTCCAAGGGCACGCGAGTCTTGCGGCGTGAAACAAAACTTAACCCTAAGGGCACGCGACACTCGCGGCAGCTTGCCATCGTTTTCCCCAAGGGCACGCGAGTCCTGCGGCAGCTTGGTGACGATTGTTCCAAGGACCCGCTGTCAGTGATCACCCATATGGAGCCACTGGACCGTCGGCGTAATGGCGCCAGGTGATGTTCACCGTAATGGCGCCAGTCGATGTTCACCGTAATGGC
>JBCCGX010001320.1:0-2721 GCA_039029035.1 Acidobacteriota bacterium
TCGCACCTTCGCGAGTATGCGCGGACCGCCAGGCGACTCTGGCAGGATTATGAGAAGCAGCCCGATCCGGCCGCCTTCAAGCGACTGCGAGGTGACGATCCCGCACACCTGGTGAAGGTCGCCCTCGGTGAAGCGTTGGAGCTCGTCGAAGCCGAGGGCGAGCCAGGGATCGAGCTGCAGCTGCAATCGGAGATTCCGATCGGCGCCGGCTTCGGTAGCTCGGCCGCCGCCGCGGTCGCGATCGGTCGCGCCTACCTGGCCTGGCGCGGTATCGAACTATCCCTCGCCGATCTCGAGCGGTTCGGTCTCGAGGTCGAGCGAAGGCAGCACGGTCTGCCCTCCGGGATCGACTCGACGACCGTCATCCGTGGCGGACTGGTGTGGGCCTTGCGGGATCCAGCTGGGCGCTTCTCGGCAACGTCCGTGACCAGCGGCTCGCCGGCACTGGACCGGATCCGAGTGTTCAATTCCGGCACGCCCACCGAGTCGACGGGTGCGGTGGTGGCGGCCGTTCGTGCGCTCCGCGATCGCGATCCCGGTCGGTTCGAGGGGGTGCTCGAGCGTATGGAAGGCGCTACGCGTACCGTGCGGCAGCTGTTGGAAGACGGCGGGATCGCGCCGGAGCGCCTGGTGGCGCCGTTGCGCGAGTTCGAAGCCTGTTTGGAGCACTGTGGCGTGGTGCCGCCGGCTTTGTGTCGCATCGTACGCTTGGTCGAGGCGCAGGGCGGAGCGGCCAAGATTTCGGGCGCCGGTGCCCTGACTGGTCTCGGCGCCGGGTCGCTGCTGGTCTACCACCCTGAGCCGCAGAGGATCGATCGCTGGGACTTTCTCGCCGATCTCGAACGCCTCGACGTTCGCCTGGGCGCCCCGGGGGTGCGCTTGGACGAAGGGTGCTAATATCAGCCGCCGCGCGTGGCACCTCGAAGCGGCCTGCGTGCTCGACCTCAGCCAGCCCTCCATTCACCATCTCCCGTAAATCCTGCAGGTCCTTCTGCTGACTCTTACAGTTGCATCATGTCCGGAGAATCCAACACCATCCACAAAGCGACCGTCACGGCGCCGTCGAACATCGCCTTCATCAAGTACTGGGGGGCCAAGAACCTGGAGCAAGCGATCCCGGTCAATCCCTCCCTGTCGATGACCCTCCGAACCTGTACCAGTCGCTCGACGGTCGAGTGGCTCGACGAGGAGGGCGAGCACGAGATCCGCTGGCGCGGTGCCGAGGGGGAGCTCGAAACGGCGCCACCGGCCTTTGCCGAGCGTGTGCGACAGCATTTGGATTTCTTGCGTCAATGGTCCAAGGTCGGCGGCCGATTCCGCCTGGCAACGGAGAATAGCTTCCCCGCTGCGGCGGGCATGGCCTCCTCGGCCTCGGGCTTCTCGGCCCTCACTCTCGCCACCCTCGCGGCGCTCGGCCGCGAGGTGCCGGTGGCCGAGCAATCGGCCCTGGCCCGCCTGAGCGGCTCGGGCTCGGCCTCGCGCTCGGTCATGGGTGGCTACGTGGAGTGGCCGGCGGCGGGCGATTTCGGCGCCCTGTCGAGCCGCGCCGAATGCTACGCCCGGCAAGTGGCGCCGGCCGATCATTGGGATCTGCGCAACGTCATCGCGGTCGTCCAGCGCGGCGCCAAGGGGATCTCGTCCCTGGACGGCCATCGTCGGGCACATACCAGTCCCTACTTCCGCACCCGACTGCGGCGCCTTCCTGGGCGATTGAAGAGTGTGCGCGAAGCGCTCGATGCGCGTGACTTCGATCGCCTCGGCAAGGTCGTAGAGGCCGAAGCGATCGACTTACACTGTGTCGCCATGACCTCAGAACCGGCGATCTTCTACTGGCGACCGGAGACGCTGACCGTGCTCGAGGCGATCCGCGACATGCGCCAGGACGGCGTCAGCGCCTACGGCACGATGGATGCTGGTGCCAACGTGCACGTCATCTGCCTACCGGACTCGGAAGCCGAAGTGGCCCAACGCCTCAGCCGTCTCGATATCGAGCTCTCTTTGATCCATGACGGTGTCGGCCCGGGGCCGATCGTCGAAGAAGAGCATCTGTTCTAGTGCCGGAGCATCTGTTCTAGTGCCGGAGCTCGTCATGATCAAGCTCGGTGGCAGCTTGATCACCGACAAGCGGGGCGAAGCCGCCCCACGCACCGAGGTCCTCGAGCGACTGGCCCGGGAGATCGCAGCGGCGCGGCCGCAGATGCAAGAGAACCTGCTCATCGGCCACGGTAGCGGCTCCTTTGGTCATGCCGCCGCCGCCCGCCATGGCGTCGGTCGCGGCCCCCTCGCACCGGGCTCGGCGTTCGGCGTGAGTGAGACCCGGGTGGTCGCCGCGCGGCTGCATGCTCTGGTCTGTGACTGCCTGCTGCAAGCCGAGCTGGTGCCCTTCACCTGGGCCCCTTCGAGCGCACTCGTCGCCCGGGCCGGCCAGCCGGTCCAGGCTGCGATCGAGCCGCTGCTCGCCGCGCTCGACTTCGATCTGCTACCGGTGGTCTACGGTGACGTGGTCATGGACCGCGAGTGGGGGGCGGCGATCTGCTCGACCGAGGCGGTGCTGCAGTATCTCGCCGGTCGGCTCCGGCGCCGCGGCGTCCCTGTGCAGCGGGTTCTCTGGCTCGGCGCCACCGACGGCATCTACGATGCTGCCGGCGCCTCGATTCCACGCATCGATCGCCACAGCTACCGTCAGGCGCGACGAATGATCGGTGCGACCGACGGAACCGA
>JBCCGX010001321.1:0-2720 GCA_039029035.1 Acidobacteriota bacterium
CCGCAAGGCCACCGTGGCAAAATCGATATCGATATCGCCTTGGGCGCTGTCGTCGTCGAGCTGAAATTGACCGATGCCGAAACTGATCGCGTTGCGGTTGCCGAAAGCGTGGTCGACGTCGAGGCCGAAGCCGCATTCGAAATTCCGGTAGCAGGCACTCGGGGTCTTTGAAGATCTGTTTGTCTTTGTGATCGCTGTCCGTCTCCGCTCGCTGAGGGGCGGCAGCGAAGCCCGAGCTGGCAGGGGCAGCTGCGGCATCGGCCGATCCGGCCGCGTCGGCTTGTCCATGGGGACGGTAGGCCGCGCTGAGGTTGATGTTGCTGCCGTCGCCGGACCCGCCGCCGGAAAACTCGAGTGAAATGGGATCCCAGCGAGTCTCCAGACCTTCTCCGTGTAGATGACTCGGCCCAATCAAGAGCAAAGGCAGAGTGACCAGCAGCCATCGGAAAATAGTTTTCGACATTCGTCCGCTCCTTTCGCACAGCAAAAGTTGTGCGCCGATTGTGGATGAGCCTGCTCTCCCCCGGCAGTTGAGACGGAAGCTAGGGCATTTTTCCCTCACCTGGTCCGCCTTTAACCTTCGATGAGCCGCCATCCCGCGGTGCCGACGGGTTGGGTCGCCCGTGCCTTGGGCGGTCTAGCGGTTCGATTGAGGGAAAAGGGCTGCCGGCTTCGTCTGAGCGGCAAAGGAGCTCGATTCCGATGGAAAGAACCGCTTCAGCGACAGCGCCACGAGCCAGGCGGGCCTGCTACGGGCGCTCGGTCGATCTCGGAGGTATACTCCGATGACTCGAACGGCCCTACAATCGATTGTCGATCTGGCGCCGCCGCCAGTCGAGCTGAAGGGAGCTGCGATTCCCGATCAAGAGGACCCTCTCGGCCGAGGATCAGGCGCGAACGACCTGGCCCGTTTGCGTACGAGGTTGGAAGCGGCGGTGCGTGCGGTGTGCCCGGGTTGGCTGCGGGACCAGCAGCAGGACATCGTCCAGGTCGCGATGATGGCAGTCCTAAGGCAGCGCGAGAAGCAGCCGCATCGGAGCCAGTTCCCAGGCTCGTATCTTCGGCGGGCGGCCTATACGGCGATGATCGACGAAATGCGTCGGCGCCGCAGTCGCGGTGAGGTGCCGTTGGAGACGGCCGAAGGCGAATCGTCGCTGGTGGCGCGAGGGGGCAGCCCGGAGCACCTCGTTTCGGCGGGACAGATCGCCGACGGCGTGCGCGATTGCTTGCAACACCTGGCGCCGCCGCGCCGCGCGGCAGTGACCCTGCACCTCTTGGGCTACAGGGTGCCACAGATCGCTGAGCGGATGGGTTGGAAACCGAAACGGGCAGAAAACTTGGTTTATCGCGGGATGGACGATCTTCGCCAATGCCTGCGCGAGAAGGGACTCGAGCCATGAGCAGCGGTGTCGAAAGACGATCTTCTCCAGTGCTTGCCCGAAAACGGACTCGGGCCACGGGCCACAGCGCCGAAGAGAGGTTGCGGCTGCAACGAGCCTTCGAGCGGGTGAAACCCTCGGACAGGTCGACCGCGGATTGCCCCCCACCCGAGCAGATCTGGCAGGCGGCGCGCGGCGACCAGGCACCTGCGGAACAGGAGGCAACACTTCTACACGTTGCTGCCTGCCCGGTCTGCACCGAAGCTTGGCGCCTGGCACAGCAGTTGGAGGAACCGGTGCCGGAAGGTGCCGGCTTGCAGGTCTTGGGATGGCGCCCAGTCGTGCTGATCGCCGCCGCGGCGGTCCTCGCTCTGAGCCTAGGTGATCGATTGTTTCTCGGCGGTCACGTCGACAAGCCGGAGTCGATCTATCGATCGGTTGACGAGACCGACCTGGAGTTGGTGAGCCTGCCAGTCCTGCCACCTGGAAGATTCGATTTGCGGTGGCGTGGTCCGGCCGATGCGACATACTCCTTACGGGTCAGCACGGCGGAGCTCCCGAAGACGTACCTGGTCGAAGTCACCGATTTGGCGTCGCCGGAGTACCGAGTGCCAGAGGAGGTGCTCGAGGGCGTCCCGGACGGCGCGGAGCTGATCGTCCGGATCGAAGCGCTGGACGCCTCGGGCCGGCTGGTCCAGCAAGGGCGCTTCCAGGCGTTTCTACGATGAGCTGGGAGCGTGGATGGCGGGCGACCTTGCTCTGCGTCTTGTGGTGCGGACCGGGCGGAGAGCCTGTCGCCGCTCAAACGACCTTCGAGGCCTGCGAAGCGTGGCTCGACGAGGAGCCCGATAGCGAGTCGGCGGCTCGCTGTTTCTACGAAGTCGCCCGGGATGTCGGAACCCACGACGACGCGGCGCGCCGTCTACAGCGGCGCATTCTGGAACAGCCTGAGAACCCTGGGTTGCGTTTGTACCTCGGTAACATCGAGTCGCTCCGTAGGTCCTGTGAGAACTCTCTCGAGGCCTACCGTCAGTCGATACACCTTTTCGAGCAGCAGGAGGCTTGGGCCGATGTCAATCGGGCGCGAACAAGCCTTGCCTGGGAACTGGCGATTTGCGGTGAGCTAGAGAGCTCTCGGGAAGCTCTGGATCAGGCCAGTGCATCGGCAGAATCGCTTGCCGATGCCTTGGCTATCCTACGGGTGCAACTCGTCGATCTGAGGTTACAGACCTATGAGGGGGACATTGAGAGGGCCTACGAAGAGCTAGCCGATCTTTGGCTCTGGGAGGTCGATCGGGCGGTCTTGGACGATCGACTTGGTATCGCTGATCTGCGCCGCGA
>JBCCGX010001322.1:0-2718 GCA_039029035.1 Acidobacteriota bacterium
CCCGCTGCGCGTCGACCGCCATGCCTACCAATACTGCCCGGCGTGTCTTCCCAGGTGCAGCGCCAATCCGAATGCCGCACGTCGATGGGGTGGACGCCGACGCCGTGGCGCTGGGCGTCCTGCAGCAGGGTGGCCGGGTGGTAGAAGCCCATCGGCCAAGCGTTGAGCAGGGCGATGGTGAAGGCGGTCGGGTGGTGGCACTTCAGGAAGGCGCTGGCGTAGGCGATGAGGGCGAAGCTGGCGGCATGGGACTCGGGGAAGCCGTAGAGCGCGAAGGAGGTGATCGACTGCACGATCTGATCCTGGGTCGGGCCGTCGATGCCGTTCGCCGCCATGCCGGCCCGCAGCCGCTTCTCGATCGACTCCATGCGCTCCATCGAGCGTTTGAAGCCCATCGCCCGGCGCAGCTCCTCGGCCTCGCCGCCGGTGAAGCCCGCTGCCACCATGGCGATACGCAGGAGCTGCTCCTGGAACAGCGGTACGCCGAGGGTGCGCTTCAAGATCGGCTCCAAGCTGGGGTGCATGTAGCTCACCTTCTGCCGGCCCTGGCGGCGCTCGAAGAAGGGGTGCACCATGCCGCCGACGATCGGTCCGGGGCGAATGATCGCCACCTGGATCACCAGGTCGTAGAAGCGCTCCGGCGCGTTGCGCGGCAGCGACGCCATCTGCGCCCGGCTCTCGATCTGGAAAACCCCCACCGTGTCGGCCTGGCGGATCATGGCGTAGGTCGCCGGATCGTCCGGCGGCAGGTGGGCGAGGTCGACGTTCTTTTTCTCGTGGGTGCGGATCAGCGGGACGACTTCCTCCAAGGCGTTGAGCATGCCGAGGCCGAGGAGATCGATCTTGATGATGCCGAGATCGGCGCAGTCGTCTTTGTCCCACTGGACCACCACCCGGCCGGGCATGGCGGCGGGCTCGAGCGGCACCACTTCGTCGAGTCGGCCGGCGGCGATCACCATGCCACCGGAGTGCTGGCCGAGGTGCCGCGGCAGGTTCTGAACCTGGCGCCACAGGTGCATGAAATGCTGCACCCGGCGCTCCGCCGGATCGAAGCCGGCGGAGCGAATCTCCTCGGGTAGGGATTTCTCGTCGCCGCGCGAGACGTCGTAGCGGAAACGACCGAGTTGCTTGGAGAGCTTGCCGATCTGTTCGGTGGAGAAGCCCAGGGCCTTGCCGACCTCGCGCGCCGCCAGCTTGTCGCGGTAGGTGATGACGTTGGCGGTCATCGCTGCGCCATGGGGGCCGTAACGGTGGTAGACGTATTGGATCACCTTCTCGCGCTGGGACCCGGAAGGCAGGTCGAGGTCGATATCGGGCCACTCGCCGCGTTCTTCGGAAAGGAAGCGCTCGAACAGCAGCTCCATCTTTACCGGGTCGACGGCGGTGATCGACAGGGCGTAGCACACCGCGCTATTGGCTGCCGAGCCGCGCCCCTGGGCGAGGATCGAGTGCTTCTGACAGAAGCGGATGATGTCCCAGACGATGAGGAAGTAGCCCGCCAGCTCGAGCTTCTCGATCACCGCCAACTCTTTCTCGATCTGCGCCTGGGCGCGGGCGGTAAAAGGGCGGAAGCGGGCCCGGGCCGCGTTCCAGGTGACCTGGCGCAGGTAGGAGGCGTTGGTCTCGCCGGGGGGCAAAGGATAGTCGGGGAAGCGGTAACCGAGCCCTGCAAGGGTGAAGTCGAGCTGCTCGGCCAAGGCCTGGCTCTCTTCGAGCGCCCAGGGCATGTCGCGGAAGAGCTCGGCCATCTCGGCGGCGCTCTTCAGGTGCCCCTCGCGATGGGTATCGAGGTGGCGGCCAGCCTCATCCAGGTGGGTGTAGTGCCGCAGGCAGGTCAGCACGTCGTGCAGCGGCTTCTCCTGGCGCCGGGCGTAGCGTACGCCACCGGTGGCGACCAAGGGGATCCTCAGCCGTCTGGCCAACTCGACGAGGGCCTGGTTGCGGTGCTCTTCGTCGCGCAGGTGGTGGCGCTGGAGCTCCACGTGCAGTCGACCGTGGAAGGTCGAGAGCAGGCGTTCCAGCACTTTCTGGCCGCCTTCGAGCCCGTCTCGGATGAGTGCCTTGGCCAGCACGCCGCCGCCATCGCCGGTCAGGCAGTGCAGGCCGGCGGCGTGGGCATGGAGCATCGGCCAGGTCACCCGGGCGTCGCCCTTCGGCCGCTGGCGCGCTGCGGCGGTCAACAGGCGGCAGAGGTTGCGGTAGCCCTTGGCGTTCTTGACCAGCAGCACCAGGCGCTCACCCCCCGCCGAACGGCGGCTGGCCTCGCGCCGCGTCGTCTTCGCCTGCGTCTTCTTCTCGTTCGGGTCGGCGAACACCACCTCAGCCCCGACCAGCGCCCGGATGCCCGCCGCCTTGGCCGCCTTGTGGAAGCGTGGCGCACCGTAGACCCCCATGCGGTCGACCAGGGCCACTGCCGGTAGATCGAGCGCCGCAGCCCGCTCCACCAGATCTTCAGGCTGCGACGCCCCGTCGAGAAAGGAAAACGCCGACGCGACGTGCAACTCGGTGTAGCGCAGCCGGGTCTTGCGGGGTGTGCGGGCGTAGGTGCGCTGGCGCAGCTTCTCCTTGCGGGCGCCGGGCCCTGACTTGATGCGCTTCAGGTCGTAGCCGAAGTCGCGCGAAGCGGGGGCGGTGGGGTGGTCGTTGGTGGACATGATTCGATGCTGTAGCGAGCCGTTTGGAGAGGCAGCTCGGGTGCCTTCATTATAGGCGGTAATA
>JBCCGX010001323.1:0-2713 GCA_039029035.1 Acidobacteriota bacterium
ACCGCGATCCGGTCGCGATGGCTGTGCGGATCGACGGATCTGTACCGTCGGCCCGCACCACCGAGTCAATGGCGAGCTCGGCGACCACCAGATCGCCTTGGAAGCGAAGGGCGTTGAGAGGTACCTCGAAGTCCGCCACGTTGAGAAGGACCTGACCGGTGTCGGGATCGAAGAGCTCCTTCTCATGGGTAGGTCTTATCACCATCCTCAGCGACCGATCCGGCGCCGCGCCAGGGTCGAGGGACCGCCTGCTCCCTGACGGGGGTGAACGCGAGTCGATTCGCCTGGCACCTCGGCTAACATCGATTTCGGAGAGATGAATGGCGTACGCCAGTCGAGCTCGGACGGCACCCTACCCTTTCGTGTCGGGCCGTGGCAGGTCGAGCCGGACCTGTCGCGCCTGATTGCCGGTGAGGAGGAGCGGCACCTCAACGGCAAGGCGATGACCGTCTTGCTCTGCTTGGTCGACCGGCCCGGCCGCCTGGTGACCAAGGACGAGCTGGTCGACTCGGTTTGGCAGGGCCGGGCAGTCTCCGACGACGCCCTCTTCGTCTGTATCTACGAGTTGCGCAAGGCCCTCGGCGACCGGGCGCGCTCGCCCCGCTTCATCGAGACGGTGCACGGTAAGGGTTACCGCTGGCTGGCCGAGGTCGAGTGGCTGGATGAGGCGAGCCTGGCGCCAGAGCTGCATGGCAGAGAGCCCGAGCCCGGGGGAAGCAGCCCCGACAAAGGAGAGATCAGGAGTGACGAGCTGTCGACGAGGTCTTCTCCGCCCATGGCGGATCCGCCGACGGCCGATCCGCCGATGGCCGCTCCAAGACCTCGCCTCTGGCCGATGCCGAAGAGCGGCCCCACGGCGCCCTGGGTGTTCTTGGCGCTGATCCTCCTCGTCGGATCGGCCCTTGCGGCGACCCGCTGGCAAGGATCGAAGGCGCAGCCTTCTCGCTACGAGACCCTGGCTGTGCTGCCCCTGGCTGATCTGACGCCGGGGCAGCAGGCCGACGACCGCGCCTTTGCCGACGGCATGACCGAAGCCCTGGTGCACGCCCTGGCCCGCACCGGTCCGCTGCAGGTGGTCTCGCGCATCTCTACTCGGCGCTTCGTCGATCGGACGGAGCTCTCGGCGCCGGAGATCGCCCGCCAACTGCAGGCCGACCTGCTACTCGAAGGCTCGATCACCCGAGCTGGCGACGCGGTACGCATCTCCATCCAGCTGATCGACGGCACCACCGACCGCCATCTATGGACCGATCGCTACGAGGTCGATCTGGGGGAACTCTTCGATCTGCAGTCGCGCGTGGCGCGAGCTGTGGCGAGTGAGGTCGGCCGTCAGGCCGGTGCGCTGGCTAGGCTGCCTCCCCGCCTCGCCGAGCGCTGGGACGGCTCCCTCGAGCCGGAGGCGGTCGAAGCCTATCTACAAGGCCGCTACGAGCTCTTCCAGGGAACCTACGGCAGCGGCAGCCAGTCCGATCTCGAGCGCGCCCTAGAGGTTTTCGACCGCGCCGTCGAGTTAGAACCGGGCTACGCCGAAGCCCATGTCGGCCTGGCCGAGACGCGTCTCTCCAGATTGTGGGGCAATCTCGGCGACGAAGCCGAGAACCGGCGCGAAGCGCGGCGGGCGGCCGCCCGAGCCATCGACCTGGACCCAGGTCTGGCGGCTGCGCACACCGCTCAGGGGCGGGTTCGAATGATCATCGAGCACGACCTCGACGCGGCCGAGCAGAGCTTCCGGCGCGCTCTGGAGCTCGCTCCCGGCGACAGTGAGGTCTACAGCGCCTATGCTTGGATGCTGCAAACGCGGCGGCGCTTCGACGAAGCCGAGGCGATGGCACGCCGCAGCCTGCGCCTCGACCCGCTGTCGCCGGTCTCCCTGCGCCTGCTGGTCAACATCCTCTACGATCGAGACCAGCCCGCCGCCGCCCTGGAGTACATCGATCGCATCGACCGGCTATCGCCGGGAGCCGGCGATATGCTGCGCTCGGCCTCGTTGATGAACCTCGAGCGCTTCGACGAGGCCCGGCCGGTCTGGCGCCGGCTGTTGGCTCGCCGCGGGGTGGATAGCGAGGTGCTCGACCAGCTGGACGCGGCCTACGACAAGGGTGGCCATAGCGCGTTGTTGCGCGAGTTCCAACAGTTCTCGATGGCCGACAGCCTGTCCCACGGCGTGCTCCTGATGCGTTTGGGCGAGCCCGAAGCGGCACTGCGGTCGCTCGAAGTGGCCGCCGGCCGCGACGATCCGCAACTGCTCATCGTCTATGCCAGCCCGATCTTTGTGCCGCTGCACCAGGAATCCCGCTTTCGCAAGATTCTGCGCCAGTACGACCTCTTGCCCTGACGGCTCGAAGACAACTGAGAACTCACTATAAGGTGCATGTCATCAATCACTTAAGAATCCCCAGAACTCTTTCAGAGCCCTCTCAGGACATTTGGTTCCGCACGCCCCAAAGTGGTGAAGTCCTCGCCGGCGCCGATGTCGGTGCCAGAAGCGGAGGCACTTCGAGTCACCACAGCATGGAGAGGAACAGTCATGAAGAAACTGCTTGCGCTCGGGATTCTGACCTTCGCCGCCGTCGCCGTCTGGCTCGCTATTCCAGCCGAGGAGGCGGAAGCCTTCAATTGTTACGAATGCATGCTCGGCGGTACCACACTGCCGGCCTGGGGCATGGGCTCGACCTGCCTAGCGGCGGAGAACGATGCCATTTCGCTGGCCCAG
>JBCCGX010001324.1:0-2712 GCA_039029035.1 Acidobacteriota bacterium
CTGGCCCGTCCAGAAGTCCGACTCGGACAAGTCCGTGACCTCGTAGCTGGCGCCGACGATGGTGCGTGCCGAGCCGACCTCGAAGTCGTAGGTCGCTTCGAGAAACGCCGTCTGCTCGTCGGTTTCGGAGTCGAAGCCGTTAACCGCCATGACGTTGCGGCTTGGGTCGAAGCCGAAGAAATCGTAGAAGTCGAGGATGTTGTCGGTCTGCCGATCTCGATAGTGGAGTGTGGCCTCCAGCAAGCTGTCACTGTCGAGCAACGTAGAGACACGCGCCGCGGCCATCACACTCTGGCTGTCAATACCGATGTCGCGCGAACCGAGGAAGGTCTCGCGGCCGCCACCGACTTCGACCTGCGTGCCGTCGGGCAGAGTCGGGATCACGCCGCCGAGCTCGTAGTCGCGATCGTGCAGATTGAGGTAGGTGCTGATCGTGGTGCGCTCGCTCGGTGCCAGCTGCAGGCGGCCGAAGAGCCCCAGGCGCTGGTTCTGGTTGTGCTCGCGCCAGCCGTCAGCGCTCAAACCGTCGAGGCTGGCGAAGAGCGAGTGGTCGCCGAAGCGCCGGCCGAGATTGAGCGTAGCGTTCCAATAGGCATCCGAGCCGGCAGCGAGGCGCAGGTCGGTTTGCGTGTCCGACGTCTCCCCGAGGGAGTAGGCGATGGCGCCGCCGATACCGCCGCGGCCATAGAGCGCCGAGACCGGACCGCGCACGATTTCGATGTCGCGAACGGCGCCGTAGGGGATCTCGCTCATCAGCACCTCCTCGTCGCCGTTGACGAAGGGAATACCGTCGACCAGGGCGAGGAAGGTGTCGTTGCCGTGGTTGCCGGTGACACCGCGAAAGTTGACGAAGAGGAATGCGTCGTTGTCGCCCTCACCGCGGCGAAAGAAGATACCCGGCTGGCCGCGCAGCTCGTCGGCGCCAGCATAGAAACCGTCGTCCACCGCCTGCTCGAAATCGATCGTCGTGACGTGGGCCGGTACCTCGAGAGTGCGCTTCTCGCTGCGTGTGGCGAGCACCACGATCTCATCGGAGACTTCGGCTGCGGCTTCTCCGTCCGGGTCCGACGACTGATCGTTGGCGCTTAGAGCAGGAGGCCCGATCAAGGTCGCTAGGAGCAGAGCGAACAGGGCAGAACGAACGAGAACAGACTGTCCGGTCAGCGGGCGGGGGGCTGAGTTTACGCGAACGAGATACGACGAAAAGTTCGGTCGAAACAGGCGCATTGCAGAGTCTCCGGTCGTGGGTCGAGGGTCCAAGAATCGTCGAGCGATAGCCCAGAACGTCACGCCAAGCTTCAGGCGGTGATCGGAAAGTGCGCGAGTTGACGTGAGCACCCAGCGTCAACAACGAGAGCAAGCACGTCGCCCATCGGGACAACGCGCTCCGGCGACACCCGCGGCTTGGTGAGAGGGTCTGGCAGACGGCCCGGTTGTCACGAACACATCCGAGCGCTAGTTCCTTACGCCGCAGCCTGCGACGACCCGATCGCCTGGTGCCTCGAGGCTTGAGGGCCGCGCGAGCTCGGATCCCGGGCCGGCGAAAGCACCACCGACCCTGCGGTCAAGGAATGTGAAGCAGACCGAAAATCAGGCGATCGGTGGCGCGCGGCAAGCGCCATAGCGCCGGGGCGGGCTCTGCGGTAAAAGCTGCGGCTCCCCGGAAGCCTCTCCAACCACGACTTGGCCGAGGACCGCCGCCACGGGTCGATTGAGACCGGTGGTCGAGAAGGTCCTCCCACAAAAGCCACAAAGCTCGTGCGGCCCGATCTCCAGGGCTTCGATATGGCGGAAATTCGAGCCCGGACTGTGGCAGGTCGCTTCGCTGTCTGCACTCGACTCGTGGTCGTGCAGAGCGGGCAAGACCACGCTCAGAAGCAGCGCAAGACCCAAGGTAACAGCGAGAGACTGCTTCCAGGTGGCGCTCTGAGAGAGGATCCGAGGAGACATGACAGTCAAATCCTACAAGGGTCTGCACCCAGGCTCAAGGTGTTGAAGCCGTCATCGTCGACGAGCCACGAACCTACCCGTCGGATCCATGCCATCTCTGCTCACGACGCCTGATCGGGGCGAAGCCATGAGTTCTCCCGCATCGAGAGAGAGCCAGGGTAAAGATCGATCGCGATTCCAGGACCCGCACATTTGCCTTGGCACCGGTCTGTAGAGGCACCTGTTGAGCTCGGGGCGCCCTGTATACTCACCTCGAATCATGTCTCACAAGGCGTTCGTCTCTTCAACCTACCTGGACTTGAAGGAGCATCGCGCCTGGGTCGTCGACGAGCTCCGCAAGGCGGGCTTCTGGGTCGATCCGATGGAGAGCTGGACGGCCTCCACCAACGCACCGAGACTCTTTTCCCAAGACCGTATGAAGGGATGCGATCTGTGCGTGCTGCTGGTGGCCATGCGCCGCGGTCACGTTCCGCAAGGCGAGACATCGAGCATCACCCAGCTCGAGTACGAAGCCGCCCGAGAGCGAGGCATCGACGTGCTGGTCTTCATGATAGACGAACAGGCCCCGTGGCCGCGGCAATTCGACGAGCTCGACAAAGATCCCGAGATGCGACCCTGGCGCAAGCAGTTGATGGAAGACCAAGGCGTCGGCTTCTTCGACGACGAGCCCGATTCGATCGAGATCGGGCCGGCCCTGGCCCGCTGGCTACGGGAGCGCATCCAGCGGGGAGCCGACGCGCCGACCGCAGCGCCCCAGCCCGC
>JBCCGX010001325.1:0-2702 GCA_039029035.1 Acidobacteriota bacterium
GCGGCTCGGTCGCCAGGGCGGTTGCCTGGTGCTTCAAATCGGGCTCGCGAAAAAGAGCGTAGCCGATCCCTGCGCTCGAAAGCTCGGCCGCAGCGCGCAGAAGGGCGCTCTCGGAGCGGACTTCGCAAAGGACGAGGCTAGGGTGACCAACCAGCGGAAAGCGGCATCCGGCTTCGATCGCCGCATGAACAGCTTGAACCAGCTGTTGAGCCAGGGGCAAATCCGTTCTCACGAGCACGTACAGGTGGCCAGAAAAGGATTCCGGCCGAGGCTCGGAGGGGTGGCCCGGGACTCGGGAAGACGAACCCTTCTACGTTTCAGGAAGGCTCTTCATGACGTTAGTCTGGGCAATACAGGCCGGATTGTCAAATTCATTCGCGGGCCGCGTCAGGCACCGAGGGTGTGCTCGACAGGACTTGAACCTGCATCTTCGGTTTTAGAGACCGCTGCTCTACCGTTGAGCTACAAGCACGAATTCGGCAACCGGAGCGGCTAATGACCGACGATTGCCTGCCCAATCTTCGTGGTTGGGGTGCCCCGGTTCAAGGCCTCGAGGGGCATTTCTTCGATCAGACCAGGCCGCCTCAGCTCCGGCGTCAAGCACTCGCTGCCGTCAGACGGGCGAGGTTGGCAGACAGCTGCTCGAGATCGATCAGAAAGCCCTTCCGGGTCGCGTCGCGCAGGTCAGCGAGGATCTGCTTCTCGAGAGGCCGCGGCATCGGTACCGCCGCGATGATTCTCTGAGCCTGCATGGTGTGGGTTGTTTCCATTGTTCTAGCCCTCCAAGCGTTGGCAAGTGAACGTTTTGCAAATCACACGCCAATCGCTCGAAGGGCCGAAACACACCAGGTAACGGCATTAATTCCACAGGATCAGCGCTCCGCTACGGGAACGCCACCTCCACGACAGTCCCCTTCGTCACCGGTCCCAAGCGACCGCGTCCCCGATCGGGGACGTTGCCAGGCTCGGCCTCAAATGAGACCGCCGCGCCACACCACCACCGTCTCTGACGGCAAAGGTCAGTGGCTACCTGGCGGGAAGCCGCAGCCTTCGCCAAGACACGAGCTTCCTCGTGCTCCAAAGTCACTCAGGGCTAGAAAAGACAGTCTTGGCGACTCTGTTCAGGCGTTCTGGGAAGGTGGCCTGAGGATTTGCCACGGTTGACGTCGCAGGCCACCGGGTGGCCTCACGGACGCCACGCCCCGGCCAGCACGCCGACCGGGAGCGGCCACCGCGCCACATTCGCCACTACGGGCCATCCGGCGGTGCCAGCCTGAGCCAGGGTCGAGGCGCCGGGCCGCCCGGTGGCTCGACGAGCTTTACGCGAGGGTGGATCCAAATGCGAGGCCAATCGACTCGAATGTCCCAGGACCGCCGAATCCGCTTATCCGGCGCCTGCGACTCGCTCCACCGAGCGTTCATCCACGACTACGCTGCGAACTGCCTTCCGCTCGCTCGGCCTCGGAATCCCCGCAGTCCCGGTACCATCGAGCTTGGCGGCCTCGTAACCCATCCAGCAGGATAGCATCCTCTAACCGTGCCAAAGCCCAAGCCAGATACCGAGATAAACATTTAGTATATCCCGAGTATAAAACGGCCCTCAGGGAATATATCTATTCACCCGCCGGCCATCGCAAGCAGCTAACTCAGACCTTGATTTCATATTTGAGGTCCTTGGCTTCATCACCTGTCATGCCGCGAAAACCCCAGCAATGCGGTGGCTGCTCCTTGAGGAGGATCTCGACGTCCATGGGAGCGATGGCCAATGCACTTTCGATCGCACGAAACAAGGCCTTGATCAGCTTCCTTTGCGTCTCGGCTCGGCGGCCGCTCATCATGTTGAGCTCGATGACCGTGTACGCGTCGGTCCGCCCCTCGGGATAGTAGAAGTCGTCCCGCGCCATCGGCATGAAGCGATGGGCACGCTTGCCTTCCGGTAGACCGAGGACCGACATCATGCAGCCATGGATCACGTCCGACAGCTTGGACTTGATCGGGTTGAGCTTCTCGGCGATTCCATAGATGACGACCACACGTTCCTCCACACTCTGTAACCAGCCAACGCCTGCAGGCCCGAGCCTGCGCTGCGGTTTGCGGCAGGAACAGTAGCAGACGATCCTGGCACGGTGAGCTCTACGCCAGCTGCTAAGATCCAATCTATGGTCCTGGTCATCAACTGCATTGTCGACCCGGTCGAGCGCCGCCGGTTCGATGAGGTCGTCCTGCCACGCTTACAGCCCCTGGCACCAGCGCCGTTCGTGGTACGCCACCTACTGGAGCCCGCGCCACTCGACGACGGCGGCGCGCACGGCCACCTGCTGCTCTCGGGCTCCGAGCTCTCCGCCGCCAAGACCTACGAGCGCGACGACGAGCTCATCCGCCTGATCCGCGCCTTCGATCGCGCCAACAAGCCGATCCTCGGACTCTGCTACGGCCACCAGATGGTTGCCCGCGCCCTGGGCGGGCGGTGCCGGCGGGCGGCGGTGCCGGAGTTCGGCTGGAAGCGGGTGGCGATTCGACCCAACGCCCTGTTCGCTGGCCTCAGCGACCTGGTGCCGATACATTCGCACTTCGACGAGGTCTTCGATCTGCCACCGACGTTCGACGTCATCGCCTCAACGGACGCCTGCACGGTGCAGGCGTTCCAGGTGCGAGACCGGCCGGTCTGGGGCATGCAGTTCCACCCGGAGCTGTCCTACGAC
>JBCCGX010001326.1:0-2698 GCA_039029035.1 Acidobacteriota bacterium
CAGCGTGCCGCATTTCGCCGATGCCGATGTGGGCATGGTGCAGGCTCGTTGGGGCCACTTGAACCGAGATTACTCCCTGCTGACCCGCGCCCAGGCCATCCTGCTCGACGGGCACTTCGTGGTCGAGCACGCGGCGCGCCACCGGGGCGGTTGTTTTTTCAACTTCAATGGCACGGCCGGCATCTGGCGACGCCAGGCGATCCGCGCGGCGGGCGGCTGGGAGCACGACACCCTGACCGAAGATCTGGACCTCTCCTACCGCGCACAGCTCGCTGGCTGGCAGTTCGTCTACCTGCCCGATGTGGTGGTTCCGGCCGAGCTGCCGGCTGAGATCAACGCCTACAAGAGCCAGCAGAACCGCTGGGCCAAGGGCTCGGTGCAAACCGCCCGCAAGCTCTTGGGCACCGTTTTGCGGGCACCGATCTCGCTGCATGCCAAGCTCGAGGCTTTCGTCCACCTCACGGCCAACTTCACTTACCTCCTGATGGTTCTACTCTCGATCCTGGTCTTTCCGGCCATGGTGCTGCGTAGCGACGACGAGATGTGGAAGCTGCTGGCCTTCGACCTGCCCCTCTTCAGCGCCGCGTCTGTTTCGGTGATGGTGTTCTACTTCGTATCGCAGAAAGCGACCGGTATCGGCTGGTTTCGCCGCCTGTGGCAGCTACCGGCGGTGATGGGGGTCGGGATCGGTTTAGCGATCAACAATTCCCGTGCCGTCCTTTCCGGCCTGGTGCACGATGGCGGTGTCTTCCATCGCACCCCTAAGTACAACATCGAGAAGAAGAACGATGGCTGGACGGGCAAGAAGTACCGCCTGGCCTACGATATGACCTTTCTGATCGAGAGTGTGCTCGCGTTCTATTTCATGGCCTGTTTCGTGCTCGCGGTCTATCTCGAGATGTGGCTGTCGATCCCCTTCTTGTATCTCTTCCTGCACGGCTACCTGCACATGTTTCTGCTCGGCATCGGGCCGCTGCTGAAGCGGCCGCACCTGCAGGCCGCCGCGGGCTGACCGCGTCTGGCGCCTGGCAAGAGCAGGGGCGCGGCGAGGTCCCCGCTGTGCCTTTTCGCCGTTGCGATCCCGCAAGTCACGGTCTACGATTAGGCCGGATGCGCGTCAGCCGGTTGTGCGTCCGCCCGTTGCGCGTCACCAGAGTCGGACGACCAGAGGAGCTGAGATGACGTTCGAGATCTTCTTCATGCTGGCTTTGATCGGCGTCGCCCTAGTGGCCTTCGTCAAAGAAGTTCTGCCGATCGAGGTGACAGCGCTGGGCATCCTGGCGGTGCTGGTGGTGAGCGGCATCGTCACCGCCGATGAGGCAGTGGCGGGCTTCAGCAGCAAGGCGGTGGTAGCGATCGGCGGTCTCTTCGTCCTCAGCCACGCCTTGATGAAGACCGGCCTCCTGGAGGTCGCGGCCGAGAAGCTCAGTGAACGCTCCAAGAACCGGCCGTGGTTCGGCATCGGTGTCTTGTTGTGCTGTACCGGCGTCTTCTCCGGCTTCCTCAACAATACCGCCATGGTGGCGCTGGCCATCCCCCTGGTGATGAAGCTCTGCGGCCGGCTGGGCATCAGCCCGAGCAAGGTTCTCTTGCCGCTATCCTACGCCTCTATTTTCGGCGGCACCCTGACCCTGATCGGTACCTCGACCAACTTGCTGGTGAGCGCGGTGGTCGAAGAGGCCGGGGAACGACCCTTCACCATGTTCGAGTTTACCCGCATGGGGTGGGTCTTCCTGGCCGCTGGCTTGCTCTACGTGCTGATCTTCTCCAAGCGCCTTCTGCCGGCCCGGGCCGAGGTCGGGGCGGCGACCGAGAAGTACCGTATGCAGGGGTACCTCACCGAGCTGATCGTGGACGACAAATCGAAGCTCCTCGGCAAGAACCTGATCGAGGCTCAGCTCAACGAGCGCTACGCCGTGACCGTGCTGGAGCTGGTTCGCCAAGGGGACGAGGGCGAGGAACGGCATCTCGAGGACGTCGGGCGCATCCGCCTCCAGGCCGGTGATCATCTGATCGTCCAGGGCACCGTGGATGACATCCTACGGATGCGCAAAGAGCAAGGGATCTCGCTCTTGCCCGATGTCAAGCTCGACGACAAAGAGCTGGCGGCCGACGGCCAGGTGATGGCTGAAGCCTGGATCACTCACAACAGCCGGATGATCGGCCGGACCTTGAAAGGGCTCAACTTCCACAGCGAGTTTGGTGGTTTCGTTCTGGCGATCAAACGCGTCGGCGCCGTGCTGCGCAAGAAGGTCGCCCGCGTGCAGCTGCGCTACACCGATTCACTGCTCGTCCTGATCCCGCGCTCCAAGCTCGACAAGCTACGGGCCTCGGAGGATCTTCTGGTGCTCTCTGAGCAGGAGGTCGCTCTGCGCCGCGGTCGACTCTGGTGGCTGATCTTCCTGATCTTGCCGACCGTCATCACGCTCGCGGCGCTCGGCTGGATGAAGATCTCGGCCGGTGTGCTCGTCGGCTCGGTGCTGCTACTCCTGCTCGGCATCTTGAAGCCGCAAGATGCGTATCGCTCGATCGACTGGTCGGTGATCTTCCTGATCGCCGCCTTCGTGCCGGTGGGTCAAGCGTTCGTCAAGACCGGTACGGCCGACTTCGTCGCTTCCGGCATCCTGTCCGTGATCTCCTGGGCGCCGCCGCACTTGGCCCCTTACGTCGCCCTGTCGACGATCTACCTCGTCACTTC
>JBCCGX010001327.1:0-2696 GCA_039029035.1 Acidobacteriota bacterium
AGGAGCTCGATGGGCTCGTCCTCGTCCACGATGCCGGTGTCGAGCATCTGCTCCAGGTCGCGAATCGAGAAATGACGGCGTTGCATCTCGGCTGAGATTGACATGAGGCCTCCAACGAAAGCGAATTATGACATGTCGCACCCGTGGATTGGTGACGCCGGGCCTTGCTCACCTACTCCCAGGCGCACAGTATGGCGGACTGCGCTGAAGCCGGCGTTCCCAGTGAAACGTTCGGACGATCTGACAGAGTTCACTAGACGCCGACGATCTCAGTCCCCGTGACGCAGGGCCACCAGTGGATCGACCGACGAGGCGCGCCGAGCCGGGATCCAGGCGGCGATGAGAGCGGCGGCGAGGAGGATCAGGGGGACGCCGGTGAAGATCCGCGGATCGGCGGTGCCGACACCGAAGAGGAAGCTACGTAGCAGCTGGGCGATCCACCAGGCGGCAACAAGGCCGGCCGCGAGGCCGATCGCGGTCGTCTTCAGGCCGCGTCGCAGGACGAGGCGTCTCAGATCGGCGCGGCGGGCTCCCAGGGCGCAGCGGACACCGAGCCCGCGCCAGCGCCGGCTCACCGAGTAGCTGAGGAGGCTGCCGACACCGACGATCGAGAGCAGTAGGCCGAGGCCGGCGAAGGCGGCGAGGATCAGGGTGCGGATGCGCTCCAGGGTCAGGAAGCTCCAACGGCTCTCCTGGTGGGTGTGGACCCACTCGACCGTCAGACTCGGATCGAGGCGCCGCAACGTTTCGCCTAGCGAGGCGGCGAAGGCGGCAGGCTCCATCTCGGTGCGCAGTACCAGATCCATGGCAGACCGCGAGCGCTGTTCAGCAGAGAAGTAGAGGATCGGCTGGGACGGCGAGTCGAAGGAGTCTTGTACCGTGTCGCCCACCACACCGACGACCTCGTATTCCGGTCCCAGCATCCACGGCCGGTATTGTGCCACCAGGAGAATCTGGCCGATTGCCTCTTCGCCCGGCCACAAGCTCTGCGCCAGGGTCCGATTCACCAGCACGACACCGCGGTCGTTCTCGCCATCGGCAGCGCTGAAATGGCGCCCGGCAAGGAGCGGAATACCCAGGGTGTCGAAGAAGCCGCCGTCGACGACGTTGCGCCGCGCCGAGTGCTTCGTGTCCGGCTGCTCGAAGAGGCGGAAGTCAGTGTTGATGTCGATCCGCACCGGCGGCACCAGAAGCGCCAGCCCGGCGTCGCGGACGCCAGGCAAGGCGGCGGCGTGCTCGACCAGTCGACTTTGGGCGAGACGGACCGCCTCGCGCGAGATGTTGTTCGTATCCATGGCCACGTGGGCGCTCACCAGGTTCTCGGTGTCGAATCCCGGATCCGCCCGCCACAGGTTCCACAGGCTCTGCCCGAGGAGCCCGGTGGTGACCAGCAGGACGGTGGCCAGCGCCACTTGGATCGCCCCCAGCCCATGGCCGATCGATCCTGGGCGACCGCGTGCACGGCCCACCAGAGAGCCACTCTGGATCGCCCGCACCAGGTCCGCCCGGGTGACGGCTCGCACCGGAGCCAGAGCGGAGAGCCATGCGCTCGCCAGGCAGACGAGCAGGCACAAGCCGAGCACTCGCCCATCGAAGCGTAGCTCGGCGACCAGATCGGCGAGCTCGGTGCCTAGGCACAAGGCCACCAGTCGTCGGCCCCAGAGAGCCACCAGCAGGCCGGTCAGCCCGCCCGCGATGGCGAGCACCAGGCTCTCCGCGAACAGCTGGCGGGCCAGGCGGCCGCGACCGGCGCCCAAGGCGGCTCGCACTCCGAGCTCGCGCCCGCGGGAGGCGTTGCGGGCGAGCAGCAGATTGGCCACGTTGGCGCAGGTGATCAAGAGCAGCAGCGCGACGGCCACCAGCAAGACGCGCACCGTGGGCAGGAAGTTGCGCCGATCGAGGGGGTGCATGAGAGTGAGCGGCGCGACCGTCACGTCTCGTTGACGCTCGTTCAGGGGATGCGCCTCGTCCAGCCGCGCCGCGATCCGGCTGACGGCCTGCAGCGCCTGCTGTGGCGCAACCCCCGGTGCGAGTCGGCCGAGGATGGCGGTCCGAATGCGATCTCGTTTCTCGGCCGCAGCGAGGGCGGAGCGGTTGTGCTCGATCGGGTACCAGAGATCGATCCGGTGGCCGACATAGGTGCCGTAGAAGCCCGCGGCCGCCACGCCGACGACGGTGAAAGCCTCACCGTCGAGCTCGACGATCGTGCCTGGCACGCTCTCATCGGCCGCGAAGCTGCGCTGCCACAGGTCGTGGCTCAGAACCACTGGCGGCGGGCCGGTCGCTTTGGAGTCCTGCGATGTGAGAAGTCGCCCGAGTATTGCGTCCAGCCCGAGGACGCCAAAGTAGTTGTCCGACACGAGACCGGCCTGCACCGATCGAGTCTCGGCGGCGGTCTCCAGCCGGTGCCCACGGGGCACCAGGGCAGCGAGGCCGGCGAAGGCCTTGCTGCCAGCGCGATAATCCCGATAGTCAGCATAGGAGCTGTTGCCGTAGGGCCCGATCCACTCAGCGCGACTGCGGGTATGGATCCGCACCAGCTCGTCCGGGCTCGACACCGGCGGCCGCTGCCAAATCACCAGGTTGAGCAGATCGAAGATCACCGTGTTGGCACCGATGCCCAGCCCGAGGGTCAGCACCACCACCAGGCTGAAGCCAGGACGGCGGCCGGTTTGGCGGACGGCGTGGAGCAAGTC
>JBCCGX010001328.1:0-2693 GCA_039029035.1 Acidobacteriota bacterium
GATCGGCCGGATTCTACACAGGCGACTCCCTCGCTGTCACTGACGCACGACTCGCCCTGACCCAATACGACGCTCGACCCCGCGTGTCGAACAGAGCTTCGGCATGCGGCCGAAGACACGTGGTTTTACTCGACAAGGAGGCCCAGCGATGACAACCGAGACTCAGATCAAGGCCGGCATCTTGGAGACAGAAATCGACGCCATGTCTTGAGACGGTGGCGCATCCGCCCATCCAAGGGGGGAAGATCCTCTACCAAGTGCTTACGCCCTGGGCCAAGGTGTTCCGCCCTCCGGGCTCGGGTCTCCGACAGGCGTGCTCACTCCGTCGACGTGCCCAGCCAGTCGGGGAAGATCTGCTCGCCTGGGCCGTCGAGCCAATAGTCGGCGTAGAAGGCTTCGTCGCAAGGGCGGTAGGTGGTGTCGGATTGCTCCTTCAGTTTGCGGGTCCAATGGGGGCGCCGTCCGTCGATGTCGTCGAAGCCGTATTCCTCCGCCAGGTCCCAGGAGCTGAAGAGGCGGCCGTTCTTGCGCTTGACCTCCGGGTCGGCGGCCAGGGCCGCCACCGCGCGGCCGACAAAACTGGGCGTCTCGGAGGCGGCGAAGTACGGATCTTGCTCGATCGCGTCGCGCCAGTTGTCTTCGCTCACGCCGAAATGGTCGAGAACTCCCTCGGAGCGCATGAAGCCCGGCGTCAGGGCGAGGGCGGTAATCCCTGTGCGGTGCAGGTCGCGCGACATGGCGAAGGCGAGGCGGATGACGGTGATCTTCACCAGGTCGAAGTAGAGATTGAGGCGATAGCCAAAGTGCTCCCCATCGGTCATCTCGACGATCAGTCCGCGGTCGCCCTCGAGCATCAAGGGTACGGCCGCCTGGCTGGTGAGAATGTGGGAGTGAACGGCGCGCTCGAACAGGGTCCGGCCCTTGTCGACCGACAGCTTCCAGAACGGCTGCCCCCATTCGGTGAGGGCATCGCCGCCCCAGATGTCGTTGACCAGGACATCGAGCCGCCGATGGTCTTTTCTCACCCGATCCAGCAGTGCCGTCACCTGCTCGGGAACGGTGTGATCCGTGCGCAGGGCGATCCCCCGGCCACCGTGCGCGTCGACCCTTTCGGCCGTCTCTTCGAGGGTCTCCGGCCGGCCTTCGGTGGCCGGCTGGCCGCGCACGCTACGGCCGGTACAGATGACGGTCGCACCGGCTTCGCCGAGCATGCAGGCGATGCCGCGACCAGCGCCGCGAGTGGCGCCGGCAACGAGACAAATGCGGCCGGCCAACGATCGATCTTTTGCTTTCTCGCTCATGCTTGATACCTCCGAGCCTCAGGCTAACCGGCAAATAGGACAACCTATGACATATTTGGCTGGGATTCTCACCGCGATGCGCGCCGACCGCCTGATCTCGATCCTGCTCCTGCTGCAGGCCCACCGTCGCCTCACCTCGGCCGAGCTGGCGCGGCAGCTGGACGTCTCTCGCCGCACGATCCAGCGCGATATGGAAGCGCTCTCCATGGCTGGCATACCGCTCTACGCCGAGCGCGGCCAGGGCGGCGGCTGGCGGTTGGTCGACTCATACCGGGCTAAGCTCACCGGTCTGAAGCCGGCCGAGACGCGCTCGCTGCTGCTCGCTCGCTCACCGCAGTTGCTGCGTGATCTGGGCCTGGGAGAGGCAGCGGAAAGCGCCGTGCTCAAGCTGCTCGCTTCCTTGTCACCACAGGAGCGGCGCGACGCGGAGTTCGCCCGCCAGCGGCTACTGGTCGACACCGGCGGCTGGAGTCGAGGGCAAGACGACCACTCGTGCCTGCCGACACTCCAGGCAGCGCTGTGGCAAGAACGCCGCATCCGCTACCGCTACCGCACGGCCGGCGGCGCGGCGGCCTGGCGCGACGCCGACCCCCTCGGTCTGGTCGCAAAAGGGGGCATCTGGTATCTCGTCGCCACCTCGACCGACACCCCGCCGCGCACCTATCGGGTGTCGCGTATCTCGCAGGTCGAGAGCCTCGATGCGCTCGCCGAGCGGCCGGCCGACTTCGATCTGGCGGCCTACTGGAAAAGCTCGACCGCGGCGTTTCGCCGGCGCCTGCCGCGCTACGACACCGAGCTACGCGTGCGCGCCGAGGCCTTGCCCTGGCTCGAGCAGGCCGGCCGTGGCTGGCGCTTGCAAGGGGTCCGGGAGGAAGAGGACTGGCACTGCATCCGCTACCGGTTCGACATCGAGGAGGAGGCCGTGCAGACCGTTCTCGGGCTCGGCCTGACGGTGCAAGTCCTGGCACCCGCGGCGCTACGCGAGAAGGTCCTGGAGCGAGCACGCGCCGTGGTCGAGGCCGGGGCGATGCCCAAGGCCGGGGCGATGCCTACGGAACGTCCACCGCGCCAAGAAGACCCATCATGAAGGCTACCCTGGGCGCCGAGCCGGCCGACATCACCGCTCTGCTCGGCTCGTGGAGCCGTGGCGACACGGCGAGTCTCGAGCAGCTGCTGCCGCTGGTCTACGACGAGCTGCGACGGATCGCCCGGCGCTTCCTCAACAACGAACCGGAGGGCTTGACTCTGCAGACGACCGACGTGGTGCACGAGGCCTTCCTGCGGCTCATCGGCCACGACCGGATCGATTGGAGGAACCGCGGTCAGTTCTTCGGCATCGCCGGGCGCACGATGCGCCGCCTGCTGGTCGATCATGCGCGCCGCAGCCTCTAC
>JBCCGX010001329.1:0-2691 GCA_039029035.1 Acidobacteriota bacterium
CTCCGCCGTCGTGCGCTGGCGGCTCGCCTGGCGCGCCTGCCAGGTCGTGGCAGCGATGCCGGCAACGAGGGATGCAAAGATCAATGATGCGGCGATCACCCCCCAACGGTGCCGGCGGATGAACTTGCCGGCGCGGTAGGCAAAGGTGTCCTGCCGGGCCAGCACGGGCAGTCCTTCGAGGTGCCGCCGGATATCTTCCGACAGTTGATCGACCGAGCTGTAGCGCCGCTCCGGCAGCTTCTGCAAGGCCATCATGACGATGTTGTCGAGATCGCCCGCCAGTTCGCGACGCAGCTTGGCCGAGCTACCGGTACGGCTCGGGCTGAGAATCTTCGAGCCGCTACCCGTCGAGGCGGGGCTCACCTCGGTGGATTCACGGATGATGGCGGTACTCGGTTTGTCGGGCTCCTGCTCGCAGATCGCCCGCTCCATCTCCTGGGGCGACAGCCGCTCGAGGCGATAGGGTCGCTGTCCGGTGAGTAGCTGATAGAGCAAGACACCGAGAGCGTAGGTGTCGCTCGACGTGCTGGTCGGCTCGCCGCGGACCTGCTCCGGACTGGCGTATTCCGGCGTCATCGGTGCGCGGCCTTCGACGGTCGCGGCCAGAGCCGAGATGGCAGAATCGGGCGCCAGCAGCTTGGCAATGCCGAAGTCGAGCAGCTTGGGCTCGCCGTCGTCGGCCACCAGGATGTTCGACGGCTTGAGGTCACGGTGCACCACCAGCTTCTGGTGAGCGAAGTGCACCGCCGCGCAGACGGTGCGGAAGAGCTGCAGACGCTCCGCCGTGGTCAGCTGGTTGCGCTCGCAGTAGAGATGGATCGGTAGCCCCTCGATGTGCTCCATCACCAGGTAGGGCAGCCCGTCCTCGGTCAGACCGCCATCGAGCAGGCGAGCGATGTTCGGATGCACCAAGTGGGCCAGAATCTGGCGCTCCTGGCGAAAGCGAGCGATGATGGCATCCGTGTCCATGCCGCGCTTGATCAGCTTGATCGCCACCTGCTGGTGGTACTGGTCGTCGTCTCGCACCGCGGCGTAGACCACCGCCATGCCGCCGCGGCCGATCTCGCCTACCGCCCGATAGGAGCCGAAGCGCCGCTCTTGGAAGGGGCCCGAAGGCAGGGTATGACCGAGGAATCGGACGATCGGGTTGTCATCGTCGAGAGTCGCGGTCTCACGGTCGGACTCGAGCATCGACTCGACTTCGTGTCGCATCGCCGAATCGTCGCCGCACGACTGCGCCAGAAACGCCTCACGTCCCTCGGGAGGGAGCGCGGCCGCCTGGCTGAAGATCTCCTTGAGGCGTTGCCACCGTTCGGGTGTCATGGCCTCCCGCGGCGCCTCTCGCTCACTCAAATGGCGATCCTTCGGCTCACTCAAACGGCGTTCCTTCGGCACGCCCAAACGGCGATCCTGCAGCTCGCTCAGACGGCGATCCTGCGGCTCGCTCAGACGGCGATCCTGCGACTCGCCCTCGCGCCTTGGCGCGAGTCATCTCTTTCTGCAGCCATGCGCGCGCCATGCGCGTCTCTCGCTTGACCGTCGTCGGTGAGAGGTCCAGGCAGACAGCGACTTCCTCGATCGTCAGGCCGCCGAAGTAGCGCAGCTCGACGATCTTGCTCTGCCGCGGATCGAGCTTCGCCATGCGAGTGAGCGCCTCATCCAGCGCCAGCACGTCCGTTGCGTACTCCTGCGGCGAGGCCAGGGCGTCGTCGAGGGTGACCCGCAGTGCTTTGCCGCCCCGCTTCTCGGCGCCGTGCTCGCGGGCGTGCTTGAGCACCACCCGGCGCATGAGCTGCGCCGCCACACCGAAAAACTGCGCTCGATTCTGCCAGTGGATGCGGCTCTGATCGATCAGTTGCAGAAACGTCTCGTGCACCAGGGCGGTGGGCTGCAGCGTGTGGTCCTTACGCTCCCGTTGCATGTAGCGCTCGGCTTGGCGATGAAGCTCGTCGTAGACCAACGGCACCAACCTCTCGAGCGCCTGTTCGTTGCCGCCGCACCAGTCCAGAAGCAGCGGAGTCACCTCTCTATTTGCTGGCCGTTTCATGGTTCCTCGCTGCCCGGGGCCGATGTCGTTGTCTTTGGAGTCGTCTTCTGGAGCAGGCTAGGCCACCGGCAAGCCGGCGCTTCACCAAAATTCTCGATCCCCCTTTGGCCCAATCTGCCTCTCTTCCGGACGTTAAGTATATAGACACATCTTAAATAGCTTAGAGCGTGGGAAAAGAGGGTCTGATCAGACGCTTCCGCGACTCCGGGCGGGAAGGAGGTCGAGGTGCAGAGAAGCCGATGCTGGGCTCGTGGCGCCCAACCGGGATGACCCCAAACGGGGTGACCCCAAACCGGGGTGACCCGAGCAGTCATCACTCTCATCCATTGTTGTTGCAACGAGCCTGAATCATCCAAGACATCAAGAGGACGAATACTCTCATGCGGAAAAACACGATCATGTTGACTCTCAGCTTTGTCGCCGCCTTCGCGCTGCTGTTCGGGGCCACCCCGAGCCAGGCCCAGGTCTCGGGTACCTCCGTCGCAGTCGCCGGGCCGATTACACCGGTGCCGCTTTGCCTGTGCTCGATTACCCAGAACATCATCACGGGCACCAATGCGGGCGAGACGCTCGATGGGACCTCCGCCAGTGACTGCATCAATCTCAAGGGCGGGGACGACACCTCGAACGCCCAAGCCGGCAAC
>JBCCGX010001330.1:0-2687 GCA_039029035.1 Acidobacteriota bacterium
AGAAGCAGACACTCGATCACGAGGCGATCTTCGAGAGGCACGTTCGGCAGCCGGTAGCCACTGACCGGCTGCAGGCCGAAGACCTCGCCGAAGCCGATCGGACCCTGCCAATCCCAGCCCATCCGGCCACGGGTCGCGGCATAGATCAGCTCACCGACCACCCGCGGCAAGTAAAAGGCGGCCAGCGCCAGACCGGCCACCAACACGCCGCAGAGCCGGATCAACGGTTCGGTGCGACGCCGCAACAGCGCGATACCGCCCACGATCGCCCCGAAGACCGCAAGGAAGGGCGTCGCAACCGGGTAGAGCACGATGGCGCCGGCCAGGATCAGCGCCAGGAGGGCGCCGTGGGTCAGAGCCTGGCGACGCTGTTGCGGCGGACGCTCGGCAAAGTCGTCGATCAACAGGATCACTCCCAGGACCAGCGGCACCGAGAGAGCCTGCCCGGCATAAGTGAAGTAGGCCAGAAAGGAGATGAAGGGGTGCAGCGAGGCAACGAGGATCCATCGGGCACTCGACAGGTCGCTGCCGTGCAAGACGAGCCTCGCCAACAGCAAGAGCAAGGCCGAGCCGAGACCGATGACCGGCAGGAAGATGGCCTGGCTCGCTTGCGGCGACAGGAGCTCGGCGAAGAGCGCCATCAGGCACATGGAGCCCAGGCGGGCCAAGGTTTCGAGATGCGCCGCCACCGAGTCTTCGAAGAAGACGTCCTGGGCGTGGTAACTCTCGGGGTTGCCGGCGAAGGCTCGCAGGTAGTCGATCACCAGGGTGTAGGGAAAGATGTCGCCGGATCCCCAGAAGCCGCCGAGGCGACCCGCGCCGCCGTCACTGGCCATGGCGGCCGGGATCAGCAGCACCAGCGCCAGGACGACGAGAACCAGGACGGCCTCACGCCCGAGGCTCACCAGCCGATCGTTGTCGAGCTCACCCGAGCGGATCCAGACCCGCAGCTTGGAGGCCACCAGCATCAAGCTGATCAGTGCCAGTCCGAGAGAGATGACACCCGCGGACCGACCGATCGGCGTACCCAAGTAAGACAGAAGCGTTGTCAGATAGGTGACCAGCAGGCAACCCACGATCGGCGAAATCACCGGCAGGTAGCGCATTCGCCGAGGCGACAACAAGACGAGCGACGGCCCGGCGCCCCACGAGACCGCCCAACCCAGGCAACCCAGGGCCAGGCGATAGTCGCTAGCCCACAACTCCAGCAGCGTCATCGAGGCCAACGAGTCGAGTCCATGGCTGTCCCGAGATGCGCGCTTCAGCTGGAGCTTTCGGCTGTCTTCTCCGCCACCAAGCGATCGATCAGGGCGGTCGACGAACGCTCGGGCACGAGCTCGATCAGCTCGACCCGGCCACCGTTTTGCTCGACACACTCGCGGCCGACCACTTGATCCAAGCGGTAGTCAGCGCCCTTGACCAGCACATCGGGCACGATCTCCTCGATCAGGGCGAGGGGCGTGTCTCCCTCGAAGGTCACCACCGCGTCGACGTCGGCGAAGGCGGCCAAAAGCGCCGCGCGCTCGAGCTCGGTGATCATCGGCCGGCCTTCGCCCTTGAGCCGGGTGACCGAGGCGTCGCTGTTGAGGCCGATGACGAGCACATCGCCGTGACTCGCCGCCTGGCGCAGGAGTCGCAAGTGGCCGGCGTGCAGGAGGTCGAAGCAGCCATTGGTGAAGACGATGCTTTTCTGCTGCAAGCGCCACCAGGCACAGCGCTCGGCGACCTCGGAGCGCCGCAGGACTTTGTCGCCCGGGTGAGGCGACAGGGCCTGCAGCAGCTCGTGTGGCTGGACCACCGCCGTGCCCGCCTTGCCGACCACCACGCCGGCGGCGGCGTTGGCGTAGCGCGCCGCCAGCGGCAGCTCGGCACCAGCGGCCAAGCAGAGGGCCAGCACCGCGAGCACTGTGTCGCCGGCGCCGGTCACATCGTAGACCTCACGGCTGGCGGCGGCGATGGCCTCCGCTGAGCCCTCTCGGTCCAGGATCAACATGCCGCGCGCCCCGAGGGTGACACACAGGGTTTCTACCGCGCTCGTGCGCTGCACCTCGCGCGCCGCATCGATCAACGTGTCGCGGTCGACCTCGGCGAGGGGCCGGCCGACCGCCGCCGCCAGCTCTGGCAAGTTCGGGGTCAGCAGGGTGGCGCCGCGGTAGCGCGCCACATCGTTCGACTTGGGGTCGACCAGCACCGGCACCTGGTGCTCGCGCGCCCAGCGAATCAAGGTCGCCAGGGTCTCAGGACCGAGCAGACCTTTGGCGTAGTCGGAGAGGATCAACACGTCCGGCCGCCGGCCTCCCTCGAGGCGCCCGACCACTTCGCCGGTGAGGCCCTCGTCGAGGGCCCCGCGCTCCTCCCAGTCGAGGCGCAAGATCTGCTGCTGGCGCGACAAGACGCGCAGCTTGCGGGTGGTCGGCCGGTCGTCGGTGCGCACGATGCCGCCCGTGTCGATCCCGGCGGCGGCACACTCGGCGAGAAAAGCGTCTCCGAAGGCGTCGCTGCCCAACACACCGCAAAGACCCACCTTGGCACCGAAAGCGGCGCAAGCATTGGCGACGTTACCCGCGCCACCTAAACGCTGAAACGACGAGCGCGCCCGCACCACCGGCACCGGTGCTTCCGGCGACACCCGCTCCACCTCGCCGTCGATGTAGTCGTCGAGCATCAGGTCGCCGACCACCCGAACG
>JBCCGX010001331.1:0-2681 GCA_039029035.1 Acidobacteriota bacterium
AGACGTGCTATGCGGTATATCGTTGCGCCGCATGGCTCGATCCCCCTACCGGCAGCTTCGCCGGATGATTTCTCCGCTGCATCCGCGGCGCCTGCGCGAACGCCTCATGCGCCTCGCGGTGCGGTTGGGTTACAACTACGTACGGCTGTGGGTGATCGGGCTGCATCCGCGGCGTATCGCGGCGACGATTCGCTGGGGGCGCTGGCTGCGCGGTGTCCTGCGCCAGCGACGCGAAGAGAAGCGGTTGACCGTGGCGGTCGACGTCAGTGCGCTGTGGGAGCCGTTGACCGGGATCGGCTGGTACCTCTATCGGCTGTTGCAGCATCTGGCCGACCGGGACGATGTGCGCCTGCGGCTCTACGGCCCGGGCTTCGTCGATAAAGGTGACGTGCCGCCACCGGTGGTCGAGCTGCCTTCCGGCATCGCCATCGAAGAGGTGCGTTATACCGTGCCGGAAGGTTTGAGCTTCGTGCACTACTACCTGGCCGAGAAGCTGCGTCGCATCCAGGAGCGCCTGATCGCCGCCGATGGCAACCAGGTGCTTTTCGCACCGAACTACTTTCTACCCACCTGGTTCGACCGCTGCGAGGGCCAGCTGGTGGTGACGATCCACGACCTGAGCTTCCGTAAAGTGCCCGAAACCTTGCGCGAGTCCACCCGGCTCGATCTAGAGCGTCACTTCCAGCAGACGATCGGTCGCGCCGCCAGGGTGCTGACCGATAGCGAGACGGTGCGCGGCGAGCTGCTCGAAAGCGGCCTGGTGGAGGCGTCGCGCACCCATGCCGTGCCTCTCGGGCAAGGCTCGGTGGCCGGCGCCACGCCGACCGAGCCGCCGCTCGGGGCCCCGCGGCGTTACGCCCTGCACGTCGGTACCGTGGAGCCGCGCAAGAATCTACCGACACTGCTCGAAGCTTGGCGCCTGCTACGCTCCCAGGACCCGGCGGCGCCGGACCTGGTGCTCTGCGGCCGCCTGGGCTGGAAGACGGAGAGCCTGGAGGAGGAGATTGCTGCCGGCGAGGCGGAGGGTTGGCTGGTGCACTACGGTTACTTGCCGGACGAGCAGGTGGCAGCGCTCTATCGCGACGCTCTGCTGGTGGCCTTGCCGTCGATCTACGAAGGCTTCGGGCTCCCGGCAGTCGAAGCCATGGCGGCCGGCGCACCGCTCGTCTGCAGCGACATCCCGGTGCTGCGTGAGGTGGCCGGCGACGCGGCGCTCTATGCCCCACCGGACCAGCCGCAGGCCTGGGCCGAGACGGTCCGTGAGCTGCTCGGTGACGCCTCCCGGCTTCGCACCGCGTCGGTCCGCGGAAAGGAGCGCAGTCGCCGGTTCGATTGGCACCACGCGGCGGAGCGAACGGTCGAGGTTTGGAAGGAGGCGGCGCACACCCCATGACGACCAAGCGATGGATTCTCGTGATCTCGGTGGCGCTTCTTGCGGTCATAGGCCACTTTCACTACCACTACTCCACCCGCGCGCGCCCTTACAGCCCATGGGATGGCTCACAGGTCTCCGGCCTGCTCGCCAATGCCAATTTCCCCGCCGCCGTCTGGGTGCCCTATCCGCATCAGAACCTGCCCCACTTGCGGGAAGCGGCAGGGGTCGGCTCGCTCAGCGCGAGGGCCATCGCCCGCCTGGCCGGGCTACCCTCGCCGACCCTGCCGACGTTCGGTCCCCTGGCGCTGCCGCCCTCGTCGGAAATCGCCGTCGCTTCGGACGAGTCCGGCGAGCGCTTCGTCGTGCTCGCCCAGGTCTATCCGGGCTTCGCGACCTTCGCTCGCCTGGCGGGCAAACTGGCGAGCAATCCTTGGCTGAGCGGCGGCGAGATCGTCGTCGAAGGGCAGACGGCCGACGTTTCCTGGCACGGCAACCAGTGGCGGGTGATCTCGGCCGGCCTGTCACCCGATCTCTTGGGCGCCACCTTCGAGCCCGACGAAGCCACCACCGAAGGTGGGCTGGGCTGGATCCGTATCCGCCAAGCGGTCGATCCCCTACCCGCCGGGCTCTACCGGCTATGGGACGACCGCGGCGACCTGCGAATCAGCTCACGCAACGAGCCCCGGGGGGAAGGGGCGCCCCATCCATTGGAAACTCCGCTGAGTCAACATCTGGCCGAGATCGAGGTCTTCCTAATGGCCTTCTCCGGTCGCCACGAAGCTTTGGCCGAGCCGGCGCAGGCGCTGGCCTTCTTCGAGCAGCCGGGGCCAGGCCAGGAGCTTCCACGGATCGCCTCGCTGCACGAGCCGGGTGACAATCGCTGGTCCCTGCCGGGCGAGAGCCTGCTCGAGATCGCCGGGCGCAAGCCGCGCACGGCACAGGTCGACGAGTGGTCGATCGCAGCCCTCGATTCGGCCAGCCTCGAGCAGGCACGCCGTATCGCGCCGCAGCTGCGCAGCTTGGTCGAGAACCGTTTGGCCTGGGGTCTGTGGCTCGACTTCGGTGGTGGCCTGGCCGAAGTGCAGCGCATCGTCAGCATGTTCGAGAACGTTCCCATCGCGCCGCGCCGCCAGGTCGAACGCTGGAGCGATGCCCGTCTGGTCTTGACGCCCTTGGCTGAGCGCTTCGCGTACCTCCAGGCCGTGGTCGCCGAAGAGCCGCGCTCTTTCGAGCTGATCCTGGCAGCGCAGCGGTCCGACTAGATGCTGGTGAGCAGCCTGGCTGACGAGCAGCTTGGCATGGGTCA
>JBCCGX010001332.1:0-2675 GCA_039029035.1 Acidobacteriota bacterium
GACGGTGAAGATATCACCCCGGAGCCGCGCCGCGCTCGCCAGGCGTCAGTTGTCGCTACGAGGGCTGCTCCAAGCGGAGAGATTGCCCGACTCGAAGCCATCCGAGAAGATCGGTCCAGTCCATTGGTGGATATCGAAAATCGACTGGGCTGCACGGTAGAAGTAGACGCCGTGAAAGAGCCCGTCGTGCGGCGCGATGGCGCTGAGGCCGTCGGTCGACTTATCGTAGTAACTGCTCCAGTAGTCGATACGCCGGGTGGGACTCGAATGCCCGGGATCCAGATACACCTCGCCACGAATATCGACGATCGGGCCGCCGGTCGCCAGGCCCGAGAGATCGAGCAAGAGCTCCTTGTCCGGATCTCCGACCGCCGGAGGCGCTGAGCAGGAAGCGCTGAAGCCCTTGTAGAGAAAAGGCCGCCCGTTGCTCTCCGAGAAGCGCACGGTCGACAGGGAGGGCAGATCGGTGACCACCGCGGTCACCTGACTAAACTTGAGATCGGTCAACGTGCAGGTGCCGACGCCGGTGATGCAGCCGGTGATGTCGTAGATCTCGAGGTCGGTGAAGTTGACGACGGCGACATAGTGGCGCTCGGCGACTTCGAACAGATCGACACCGAACGAGAAGGTGTTGGAGCCTTCCAGTATTGCGCTACTGCTCGGCGGCAGCGTTGTGACATCGGTGATTTCGCGGATTTCCATGCCGAGACTGTTGGCAGCGGTGGCATCGGTCGTGGCAATGAACGTCTTGGTTTCGCCGTCCACGACAGCCTGGTGGAGGTCGAGGTACTCGACTTTGCCCCAAGGCCACAGCGCCAGTTGACCGCGCCAGACCGGATCGCTGTTGCCGCCGCACAAGTTGACCGCGGTCAGGGTGTTCTCGAAGCAGGGCCCGATCTCCCGTGCCCGGGTCATATCGTAGACATGGACTCCTTGACCGTGACTGAAGAACGCGTAGCTGCGGCCGCCGATGTTGGTGGTGGCGACCTGGATCCCGCTCTTGCCTTCGTCTTGGTAGAGCTGTTCGGGATCGGTCTTGTCGGTCGCGTCCCAGATCGACGGCCCCACCGGACTCTTGCCCGCGACGGCAAGGAAGGTCTCGTCGGGCGCGCCGGGTGGATCGATCGCATCGATGTCGAAGATCAGGAAGTACAGCTCGGTCACGGCGTTCTGAAAGGCATGGAAGTCCCCGTCCCAACCATCTCTTTGCGACAAGAGTTGGGGATCGTCTGCCAGGGCGCCATGGATATCCCAGACCTGAAAGCCGGAGTTGTAAGCCGTGTACAAAGTCGTGGTATCCGCCGTGCCGGCTTGAACATCGAGAGCATAGAAGAACTCCAGTCCACCGAGTCGCCCGGGGCGTTCGTGGCCACTGTAGCCGGTACTGTCCCTCTCGGGTGGCAAGGGCTGACCGATCGGATCGGCGGGCCGGAACACGTCGGACCACATCTGAAACGTCTCGCCGGAGACCTCTCGAGACTCCTCGATCGGCATCGCGGGACTGCCGTCGAAGCAGTTGATCGTGCCAGGATCTTGCGCCTGACCGGCGGTCGCGCAAAGAGCAAGGGCGGCGACGAGTGAAGGGACCCGACGTGAAGGGGTTGAAGGGGCTCGGCGTGAACTGGCCCAAAGTGAATGAACTAGGGCGGAGGTTGGCTGGACTTGTGGCTTCATCATGCGATTCCTTTCGCGTACAGAAGGATCTCGGAGACCCTGGAACGTCAGCGTCTGTGCTGAAACAGCGTCTAGTGCAGTAACAGCGTTTGTGCTGAGACAGCGTCTGTGCTGAGACAGAGTCTGAGCAGTTGGAGAGTCGGAGCATCTGGCAAGAATGCTCTCGGGCCATGATGTGCGGCAGCAATTGCAGTGATGTAATGCTACCAGAGCATTTTTAGAGGCGTCAAGCTTCTCTCCCACCAACCTCCTGCTCGTTCACTCAGTCTTCGCCGCCGATAGCGACCTGGCTTAGCTCGGCCACAAGGAGCCCTTCGAGAAAGCTCGCGAAGCGTTCGCTTCCCGAGGCCGAGAAGTGCATGGCATCGTCCCACTCCGCATCCGGCCAGGTGTCGAAAGCAGGATCGGCGAAGAGCCCAACTCCCTCCTCGGCCAGACGTTGCTCCACCGCGGTCAGCTGATCCAGTGCTGCCTTCGCCGCGTCTGGGATGAGCCCAGGCAGCCAGTCGGTCAGGAGTGTCCGGTCGCGGGCGAGATGGCCTTGGCGCAAGCGGAGGGTCTGAGGGACCAGGACTAGACGAGCACCGAGATCTTGGCTCAGGGCTGCGAACGACCTGAGGTTGCGCTCGAACACCACAACCGCGGCCTCGGGCACGACGGAGAGAGGTTGAGGTTCGCTGCCTTGCCGATCGACCGCGTCCCACGGATTGGAGGCCCCCCAGAGGGCGTCGCTCAAGGTCTCCAAGAGCAGGCTCCTCTGATGCCAAGCCGGGGGCTGGAGATCAAAACCCAGCGTGCGGTGGGCGCTATCCGCATGGCCTTGCTCGTATTGGCGATCGAATGGCTGATGGGTCGCGGGCTGCAGGTCGTTGATGCCCTGAAAGAGAATGATCCAATCCGGCTGCAGGTCGCGGTCGCGGATGGCCAGCGCGATCAGATTCTCTAGGCTGGTCCAGCCTGGAAAGCCAGCGTTCCAAACCTCGACGTCGATCCCTCGCCGC
>JBCCGX010001333.1:0-2670 GCA_039029035.1 Acidobacteriota bacterium
GAGTTCCGTCTCGGGCCCGCCCTGTGGGATGCCGTCCGAGGCACACAACAGGACTACACCGAGGGGCCTCTCGGCCGCGCCATCCTGCTATTGGCGGTGCCGATGGTGCTCGAGACCGCCATGGAGTCGGTCTTTGCAGTCGTCGACATCTTCTTCGTCTCACGCCTGGGGCCCGACGCGATGGCCACCATCGGGCTGACCGAGGCCATGATGACGATCATCTTCACCGTGGCGATCGGGCTCTCGATCGGCGTCACCGCTATGGTGGCGCGACGGATCGGCGAGAAGGATCCGGAAGGCGCCGCGCGGACCGCAGTGCAAGCGGTGGCCCTGGGCGTCGTCGTCGCCGCGGTCTTCGGGGTCTTGGGCGCCTTCATGGCGCCGACCCTGCTGCGCATGATGGGCGCCGAGCCGCAAGTGATCTCCGGTGGCGTGTCGTACACCCGCATCATGCTCGGCGGCAATGTCACCGTGGTCCTCCTCTTCCTGATCAACGCCATCTTTCGTGGTGCTGGCGATGCCGTGGTCGCCATGCGCGTCTTGTGGCTGGCCAACGGCATCAACATCGTGCTTGATCCGATGCTGATCTTCGGCATCGGGCCCTTTCCGGAGCTCGGTGTTGCCGGAGCCGCCGTCGCCACCAACATTGGCCGGGGCACGGCGGTCGTCGTGCAGCTTTGTGTGCTGGCTCGCGGCAGCCGCCGGATCAAGATCGAGCGCCACCACTTGGCGGTGCACGTCGCCACCATGTTGCGGCTGTTGCGCCTTTCCGGCACGGCCATGTTCCAGACCTTCATCAGCATGGCCAGCTGGATCGGTCTGATTCGCATCCTCGCCGGTTTCGGTAGTGAAGTGCTGGCTGGCTACACGGTTGCCATCCGCATCATCATCTTCGCCCTCTTGCCGAGCTGGGGCATGAGCAGCGCCGCGGCGACCATGGTCGGTCAATCTCTGGGCGCCGGCAAACCGGAGCGCGCCGAGCGCGCGGTGTGGCTCGCCGGCTTCTACAACATGTGCTTTCTCGGCAGCATCGGCCTGGTCTTCGAGCTCGCCGCACCCTGGATCGTCCAGCTCTTCACCAGCGAACCCGAGCCTCTGCGCCATGGCGTCTTGTGCCTGCGAATCGTCACTGGGGGCTTCCTGTTCTATGCCTACGGCATGGTGCTGACGCAATCGTTCAACGGCGCCGGAGACACCTGGACTCCGACCTATATCAATCTGTTCATTTTCTGGCTGTTGGAGATCCCCCTGGCCTTCGCCCTCGCTTTTGCTTTCGGCCTCGGCCCGATCGGCGTCTACATCGCGATCACCGTTGCGTTTTCGTTGCTGGCGGCGGTGAGCGCGGTGTTGTTCCGCCGCGGACGATGGAAGGGTAAGTTGGTCTAGAACCATCTGGCATGGCTGAGAGCTCGACAGCTGTAGTGCAATGAGCGCATGGCGAGACGATCCGCCCCCAAGGAAATCGCGGGTTGATGAGTGAAGACGGCCTCCGAGCTCTTCGAGAGCAGACCCACGTCGAGATCGCAAGCGCTTCGGTCGACGATGCCCTCGGCATCGCCGAGGTCCATGTCTCCACCTTTCGTGCGACCTATCAAGGTCTGCTCCCTGAACCGGTTGCCCACCGCGTGGTCGACGCCCAGAATGTGACGAAGCGGACGCAGGGCTGGAGGAAGTGGCTGGCGCGATCACGCGTCAGCACGTTCATAGCGCGGATCGACGAAGCCGTCATCGGCTTCTGCACGATGCAGCCGATCCGCGACGAGCCTGCTGAAGATGAGTTGGCTGCAGATGTGGTCGGTGAGATCTCGGCTTTCTATGTCTTGCCATCGTACTGGCGGCACGGTATCGGCCGACTGCTCGGCGAGCGAATGCTGGCCGAAGCCGAAGCTCGCGGGTTCGGCGAGGTGGTGCTCTGGGTTCTCGAGTCCAACGAGCGAGCGCGGCGATTCTACGATGCGCTCGGATTCGGGCCGGACGGCGAGAGGAGGGTCTTCATCGAGCACTCTGAAACTTCGGTGCACGAACTGCGATACCGGCGCAGTATCTGATCGCAGCACCAGGCCAAGTGACTTCGTTTCGACCTCCGGCTCAGCCCATACCGTGTCCGTGCATGGGCGACATCAGGGCCCGGGCCAGCATGAGAATCCCGATGGCGACGAGCACCGCGGCCGACAGACGCGGACCAGCGAGCCTGGCCCAGTTCGGCAGCAGTCGGCTACCGAGCATCAACGCGGACAACGCTGGCAGCGTACCGGCACCGAAGAGGAGCATGCCTAAAGCGCTGTGGAGTGGCGTCGGCAGCGTCGCGGCGACCAGCAGAGCAGCATAGACCAGACCGCAAGGCAAGAGCCCCATGAGGGCACCGAGCAGCAAGCGGGCACTGCGCCGCTGCTCACCGAGCAAGGCGGTGAGCCAAGAGGGTCGGCTGGGGGTACGGAAGCACGAGCCGGGCGGCGAAAGATCGAGCCGCAGACCCGGGATCAGACCGAGCGCCGCAGCACCCCAAGCGATGACCGCCAGGGCAACGAGGATCGTCAAGCCCTGCTGCCAGCCGAGGGCTGCGGAACCGTGGCGCAGGCCCGAGCCCAGCCAACCGGCCAGCAGGCCGAGCATGGCGTAGGTCCAGATCCGGCCAGCATGGTAGTAGACGAGATCGAGCCCGGGTTTGCC
>JBCCGX010001334.1:0-2666 GCA_039029035.1 Acidobacteriota bacterium
CCACCATGGCCCGATCACCCACCGGTTGGGGGATGAGGCCGGCGAGCTCGCCGGCCGCTGGGTGGCGACCAAGATCAACTGGGATCCGGTCAACGCGCTGCGACAGTCTTACTTGCGCACCAAGACTTCCGGCTACGAGGACTTCCTCGAGGTCATGCAGATCCGCACCAACTCGTCGAACAACACGGTCTACGCTGATTCGTCGGGCAACATCGCCTACTTCCACGGCAATTTCGTGCCACGCCGGGACCCGAGCTTCGACTTCCAGCGTCCGGTGGACGGCAGCGACCCGCGTACCGATTGGCAGGGGCTGCACGAGGTGGCGGAGACCGTGACCCTGCTGAATCCCGAGACGGGTTGGCTGCAGAACGCCAACTCCACTCCCTTTACCGCTGCTGGGCCAGCCAGCCCGCGTCAGGCGGACTATCCCGTCTACATGGCGCCGGACTTCGAAAACTTCCGCGGCGTCCAGGCCGTGCGGCTGCTGGAGCAGGCCGATGACGTCACCCTCGACAGTCTCATCGAGCTGGCCTACCACCCGGGTCTGCCAGCTTTCGAAGTCTTGATCCCCAGCCTGGTCGAAGCCTGGGATCGCTCCGGCGCCGGCGGGCCGCACGGGGACCTGAAGGAGGCCATCGAGGTCCTGCGGGTTTGGGATCACCAGGTGGCGGCCGATTCCGTCGCCATGTCTCTGGCGCACTTCTACGGCGCGCAGGTGCTGCGCCATGGCGACATTCCCGACACGGTTCGTGGTCGCCTGCACCGGATCGAGCACTTCGCCGCCGAGTCGCCCGACGCCGAGCGGCTGGGCCACCTTGCAGCGGTCGTGGCGCAGCTCGAGGCCGACTTTGGCGACTGGCAGACGCCGTGGGGTGAGATCAATCGGTTCCAGCGGCTCGACGGCCGCATCGACTCTGGCTTCGACGATGCCGAGCCCAGCTTGCCCGTCGCCATGGCCTCGGGGCGATGGGGCGCCTTGGCGTCTTATGGTGCCCGGGCCAAGGACACGAAGCGGATCTACGGTGTGGCGGGTAACAGCTTCGTCGCCGTGGTCGAGTTTGGCGACCGCGTGCAGGCCAAGAGCCTGCTCGCCGGCGGCCAGAGCGGTGATCCATCGTCGCCCCACTTCGACGACCAGGCGCAGCGCTACGTCGACCGCCAGTTCAAAGACGTCGCTTACTACCGCGAAGACATCAAGCAACGCGCCCGGCGCACCTACAAGCCAGGGATACGAAGCCAGTGAATGAGAGTGGCCTGGTGACGTTCTGCCCTTTATGCGGCAAGGAGTTTGAAGCGGGCGTCGAGACGTGCCCCGCCGATGGTGCCGTGCTGATCCGCATGCAGCAGCAAGAGAACGAGCTGCTCGGGCAGGTGCTCAAGGGCTCGTACCGGATCGAAGAGAAGATCGGTGAGGGCGGCATGGGTACGGTCTATCGCGCCGTCCAGATGCCTCTGGACCGTGCCGTGGCGGTGAAATGCCTGCTGCCGACCCTGCAGTCCACACGCTCCATGGTGCAGCGGTTCTTTCAGGAGGCGAAGCTGCTCAGTCAGCTGAGCCATCCCAACGTGGTCAGCATCATCGATTTCGGCAATACCGAGACCGGCATGATCTTCATGGTCATGGAGTACCTCGAGGGCTCGCCCCTCACCGGGATCGTGCCGCTGGGCAAGGGGCTGCCGCTCGCCACGGCGGTCCAGCTGATGCGTCAGACCTGCGCCGGCGTCGCCGCCGCGCACCGCTGCAACCTGGTGCATCGCGACCTCAAGCCGGACAATATTTTTGTCGCCGAGGGCGTCGGGGGGCAGGACGTGGTCAAGGTGCTCGACTTCGGTATCGCGCGAGTGCTCGAAGGCGAGCAGAAGACCCGGTTGACCCAGACCGGACTGCTCATGGGGACACCGGGCTTCATCGCCCCGGAACAGATCGAAGCCACCGCTGAGGCCGACGCGCGAGCGGATATCTACGCCCTCGGGGCCATCCTCTACTTCATGCTCACCGGCCGCAGACCCTACCAAGGGGCGACACCCCAGTCGATCTTCGTGCAGCAGCTGCAGGAAGCGCCCAACATGGACTTCGCCGGGCTCAGCGAGCCCCTGGCGCAGGTGGTCCTCAAGGCGATGCATCGCGATCCCGAGGCGCGCTTCCCGAGTGCCGAGGCCACCGTGGCCGCCTTGGAGGAGGCGGTCGAAGAAGCCGCGCCCACCTTCGTGCTGCCGCAGCACCGGGCGACCATGGCGGCGAGCTCGGCGTCGGTGAGCTCTAAGGCCGCAACGCCCACAACCGCCAGCGCCGACGTTTCACCCCTCGAGCCGACAGTGAAGCTGGGCACCTCCGAGGCCGAGCGACCCTCGCCCTGGCGCCGTTACCGAGGATTGGTGGTCGGGGTTCTTGTCCTCGCCCTCGCCATCGTCGGGGTGCTCTTGAGCACCCGTTCCGGCGATCGGAAGGCCGCCTCTGGCAGCGCGGCAGCGGGCGACACCCGCGGGGTCACCGCGAATCGGATCACCGTCGGTATGAGCGGCACCTTCTCAGGCGCCTCGCGCGAGCTCGGTCGCGGTATGCAGCTCGGCCTCGACACCAGCTTTCGCGAGGTCAACGAGAACGGCGGCATCCACGGCCGCGAGCTCGAGCTGATCGCCCTCGACGACGGCTACGAGCCGAGCCG
>JBCCGX010001335.1:0-2662 GCA_039029035.1 Acidobacteriota bacterium
GCTCTGCTCCTCGAGCTCGCGGTAGCTCCAAACGCCCGCCGGATCGCTCACCGCCAGGTGTTCGGGAGCACGTTCTGCCCGGCGCGAAAAGAGCTCGTGGACCGCCCCGTGCCACTGCGCACCCAGTTCTTCCAGAGGATCCGGCAACAGGGCTCGCGCGCCTGCGGTGCAGAGGGAGAAACGATCGATCCCCACCTCCGGATCCTCGACCATCTGGGAAAGGAGGAGCTCGTACTGCCTCCCGAGCTCGGCGATGCGGGCCGCGGTGAAGAGGTTGGCGTTGTAGACCAGACGGAACCCGATCACCCCATCGCCCTGGCCGGCGTAGATCGTCAGATCGAACTTCGAGGGAAACTCGGGCGCCGCCAGGGATTCGATGCTCAAACCGGGGAGCCGCATCTCCTCGAAGGGGAGATTGAACATGTTGAAAAACACCTGGAAGAAAGGCGTGCGGGAAAGGTCGCGCTGCGGTTGCAGCTCGTCCAGCAGCTTCTCGAAGGGCAGGTCTTGGTGGGCGTAGGCCCCTACCGTCACCTCGCGCACCCGGCCCAGGAGGTCCGAAAACGTCGGGTTTCCCGAAAGATCGGTCCGCAGTACTAGGGTGTTGAGAAAGACGCCGATCAACGCCTCGGCCTCGCTCCGGTTGCGGCCGGCAACCGGAGTGCCGACGGCGAAGTCGTCCTCGCCGGCCAGGCGATAGAACAACACCTTGAAGGCAGCGAGCAACGTCATGAACAGAGTGGCGCCCCGGCGCCGGCTCAAAGCTTCGAGCTTTTGGGACAGAGCCTGCGACAAAGTGAGAGATCGATGGGCGCCCCTGTAGGTCCGCAGCGCCGGCCGCGGCCGATCGCTGGGCAGTTGGACGCCGCGAGGCAGGTCCGCCAGCTGCTTCCTCCAATAGGCGAGCTGGCGCTCGAGAACCCGTCCCGAAAGCCACTGTCGCTGCCAGTAGGCATAGTCCGCGTACTGCACGGCAAGCTCCGGCAGCGGCGAGGTTTCGCCGTGGAAAAACACCTTGTAGAGCCCCGTCATCTCGCGGGCCAGGACGTTGATGGACCAGCCGTCCGAGACGATGTGGTGCATGTTGAGCAGCAGGACGTGCTCCTCCTCGGCCAGCCGCAGCAGCCGAACGCGGATCAGCGGCCCGCGGGCCAGGTCGAAGGAGGTCGCCGCTTCTTGGGTCGAAAGCCGCTCGACCTCGCGCTCTCGCCGGGCCGCGTCCACCGACCGCAGGTCCACCGACGGCAACTCCAGCCGCTGGCTGGGATTCACGGTCTGGAAAGGCCGCCCGCCGGTGCTCGCAAATGTCGTCCTCAACCCTTCGTGGCGGCGCACCACTTCGTTCAGGCTCCGTTCCAAAACGACGACTGCCAAATCCCCTCGCAGCCGCATCGAGGACGGCATGCTGTAGGCAACGTTGCCTGGCTCGAGGCGATCCAGGATCCAGAGCCGCTCCTGCGCGAAGGAGAGGGGCAGCTCTCCGTCGCGCGGAATCGGGCGAATCGAAAGGTCTCCGTCGGGCTCTTCAACTCCCCGGGAACGGACCGCCTCCACTATTCTGGCCAGCGCCGCCACCGTCGGCGCATCGAACAGCCGCCTGAGCGGCAGCTCCACACCGAGGCTCTCCCGCAGCCGGGAGACCACCTGGGTTGCCAGCAAGGAGTGCCCCCCCAGCTCGAAGAAGCTGTCGTGCGCTCCCACCCGATCGAGGTCGAGCACCTGCGACCAGACGCCCGCCACCAGCTCCTCCAGCGGTGTGCGCGGCGCCACATAGTCCGACTCCGCCTGCCACCGCGGCGCCGGCAGCGCTTGCCGCTCGACCTTGCCGTTGGGGGTCAGAGGCAGAGCGTCGAGGAACAGGAACGCTGACGGCACCATATGCTCCGGCAGCTTGTCCGCCAGCAGACGGCGCAGCTCCGAAACCGCGGGCCGCGGCTCCTGCGCCACCACGTAAGCCACGAGCCGTTTGTCGCGCGACGACACTTGATGCGGGATCACCACCGCCGCCTCGATCCCAGGCTGCTGCGCCAGCACCGATTCGATCTCTCCCGGCTCGATGCGGAAGCCCCGGATCTTCACTTGATGATCCAGGCGGCCCAGAAAGTCGATCGTCCCGTCGCCCAAGTAGCGCGCCAGATCCCCCGTCAGGTAGAGACGGCCGCCCCCGGGAGCGGGAACGAAATTCTCCGCCGTCAAACCCGCACGGTCGAAGTAGCCCCGCGCCAGACCGTCCCCAGCGACGCACAGCTGTCCTGCCACACCGATCGCCACCGGCCGGAGCCGGCGATCCAGCAGAACCACCCGGCTGTTGGCAATCGGCCGGCCGATCGACACCGCCGCCCCCGTCTGTGCCGGTGACTTCATTGCATGGCAGGTGGAGAAGGTGGTGTTTTCTGTCGGACCGTAACCGTTGATCAGGGTACAGGCCGGTAGGCCCTCGAGGGTCCGGCGGACCCGCGGCGCGGAGAGCAAGTCACCGCCCGCCAGCAACTGCCGCACGGACCGCAGGCTGTCGAGGTGCCCCTCCACGAACTGGTGGAAAAGAGCGGCGCTCAGCCACAGGGTCGTGACTCGGTGACGTGCAATCACCTCGCCCAGCTCTGCGAGCGATAGTTGGTGGGCTGGAGCGACCGCCAGCCGCCCACCATTGAGCAGAGGCCCC